>JBDTAG010000054.1:0-2512 GCA_039924745.1 Rhodoferax sp. | reverse complement strand
GAGACCGCGGCTCATGGGAGATGGTGGTGTGGTGTCCGCAGCGGGCGGGTTCAGTGCGATATACGTTTTGAGCGAAGTTTCGGCCAGCGCCAACTTGCCGTCCTGCAATTCAATGGACCCGCGCAACAACCAGGCTTCCGAATAGTCTGGTTTTTCGGCGGTTAAAAGCAACATCTGAGCGTAGATTTCGGAATAGCGCTCAGCATTGAGCAGCGCGCGCGAATAGGCCATGCGCACCTCAGGGGTGGGTTTGCCGCCCAAGTATTTGCGGACGATAGCCTCGGCCTGAGGCATCTTGGGGTCGATGAGGGCAACCGCAAGCAAAATGATGGGTTCGGAATCAGCCTCTAGTGCCACGCCACGCTGTACAGCGTTTAGTGCGCCTTTGGCATCCTCCGCGTGCAGGCGCATGGTCCCGATAACAGCCCACGCCGCAGGACCGGTTGCGCGTGTCAATGTGTCAGCTAGCAGAACCTTTTCCACAACACTTGCCGCCAGCTTTTTATCGGCTGTGCGGGTGAAGTAACGTGGCAACAGATTGACGGCCTGGGCGCGTTCAGCTGGTGCCAAGCTCGCCAATTCCCGCTTGAGGGGTTCCACGGTGTCTGCGATTTTGTTCAGGCCCAACAAAATCTGAAATTGGTAGCGGTTGGCTTCTCTGGAAGTAGGCATGGCGCTTACCCAAGCCTTTGCGGCTTCCACGGCCGCATCGCCGCTGCGTGCCCTGTACGCAATTTCTATTGCACGTTCGTACAGTTTGGGCGAGTTGGTTTTACGTGCGGCGTTGAGCATCAAGCCGTAGGCGGCACCGGCATCTCCATCGATAGACTCAATCTCGCTGACCAACAACTCGTAAAACAACTCCCCATCCATATTGGAGTTGTTAGGGCCTACTGCTTTAGGCAACTCGGCCCAAGTGGGACCGCAAATGCAGGTAGCGATTAAGGTGAGGGCGAAGAGGCGGCGAATTCGTAACATCAGACCATAATAATCCAACCCGGAGACACTCACTCACCATGCCTGAATTGCCCGAAGTCGAAGTGACACGCATCAGTTTTGCCGACCGCATTGCCGGCGCGCAGATTGAAGACGTGCGAATGGGAAAACCTCTGCGTTGGTCGTTGAACTGCCAGCCAGAAGCGCTGGTCGGACGGAGTGTGTTGGCGGTACGGCGCCGAGGCAAGTACTTGCTGCTCGATTTGGACCAAGGGCTCTTGTTGGTGCATTTGGGCATGTCCGGTAGCCTTTCCTTTATGCTGCAACCGCCAGTACCCGGGAAACATGACCATTTTGAACTTATCACCTCACAGGGTGTGCTTCGCCTGAATGATCCGCGTCGCTTTGGTGCGGTGGTTTTCGCCACCCATGAGGGTGACCCTGTGGCTCAGAAGTTGTTGGGCAAGCTGGGCATGGAACCACTGGATAGCGGCTTTGACGCCAAGCTATTCCATCAGGGCTTGCTCAAGCGCAAGGCTCCTATCAAACAAGTATTGCTCGCGGGAGATGTTGTAGTGGGGGTTGGCAATATATATGCCTCAGAGGTCTTGTTTTTGGCAGGTATTCGCCCCAGCACAGCTGCATACAAATTGAGCCGACCGCGTGCTGCCCGTCTACACCTCGCTATTCGAGACGTATTGGCGCGGGCTGTAGAAAGAGGCGGGAGCACGCTGCGGGACTTTTCCAACGCCCAGGGCGAAGCAGGTCATTTTCAATTGGATGCCATGGTGTACGCCCGTGATGGGTTGCCTTGCAAGGTCTGTGCGACCCCCATCCGCGCCATTCGACAAGGTCAGCGGTCTACCTTTTTCTGTACCCATTGCCAAAAACCCTGAGCTCTTGGGCCGGAGGCAGTGCTATATTGAACAGTTAGACGGGGGATTTCTTGACTACTTCATTTAACGATCAATTTGACCAACTGGGCACTTGGCGACGCGAATTTGCGCTGCGCTTGAAGTTGCTTGGTGAGTGGATGAAGGACAACGAGCTGCTGGATGCTGCGGTCGAAGAGCGCCTCAAGCGCTTGGGCACGCAAGTGCGTTCTGACAAGGTGATGGTGGCCTTTGTAGCGGAGTTTTCACGCGGCAAATCGGAGATGATCAACGCGGTGTTTTTCGCCGGTTATGGTCGACGCATCATGCCCGCCAGCGCTGGCCGCACCACGATGTGCCCGACTGAAATGGGCTACGACGCCGATGTGCCGCCCTGCCTGCGGCTGCTCCCGATTGAGACCCGTCTGCAGCCCCAAGCGCTCATGGAATGGCGGATGGTGCCCGAAAAGTGGACGCGAATTGACCTGGATGTCAACAATCCGCAACAGTTGGCCGGTGCTTTGGAAAAAGTTGCGGAGACCCGCAAGGTTACGCAGGATGAAGCCCGCGCCTTGGGGTTTTGGCACAACCAGGCGCCCGAAGACAACCCCATGGTGGACGCCCAAGGCATGGTCGAAGTACCCAAGTGGCGCCATGCACTGATCAATATCGCCCACCCATTGCTAAAGCAGGGCTTGGTTATT
>JBDTAG010000053.1:0-4687 GCA_039924745.1 Rhodoferax sp. | reverse complement strand
CCCTATTGGTGCAAAGGCGCGTGTCCTGCAGGAAGCTCGGGCCTTGGGCATTCACCATTTCGCCTTCGTGCGCTCCAGCCTGTTGGGTCTGGACCTGGCCGATGCGTTTGCGCGCTACATGGCCTGGGCCGAAACCACAACCGACTTGCGTTATGTGCAAGGAAGGCGCGACGCGCTCCTGAAGCAAATTATCGAGGTCGCTCGCCAGCATGACGCTGTACTGCCTGCGAACACCAAGATCACCCATTTGCTGGACCTGCTTCGAAGCGATGCCACAGCAAAACCTGCCGTGCAGTTGCCCAGCCTGGATGAGTGGGTAGAAGCGGAAGGCATGGATGCGGACATGTGGTCCGAGGCGGACTTGCTGACCGAATACAAGGCGGCATTCGGTCTGGACAACGCCGATGGGCGGGCCTATGCGAGTTGCTTTTCTGACCGTTGAAGCAGGGAACGATCTCGTCGTGGCTTTTGGTTTGGGTGACCATGCGCAAACGCGTCTTACCCTGCTGCGAACGCCTAAGTTCGAGCACCTATTGGATGAACATGAGCGAGGCGTATGGGTCAGCACGGGGGAAGCTGCGGATGACACTTTTCTCACGCAGCGTGAATTGCTGGTCTCGGTCAAGTGGGCGAATGAACAGGTCGAAATCGAATCGAACGAACGCAGCTCCATTTTGGATGTCAGTGCCGTTGATGCTAGTGTGTCAAAAGCATGTTTTCCAAGTAAAATTTAAAAATGACATTTGACTTGGAAAGCCTAGAGCTCGATCCGGACGCAGCCCGTCAGTACGTTGATGCCAGAGCGGCCTTTGCAGAGCTGGAGCGCTCCAGCAAAAGCGCGCTGCAAGTGCGCGGGGGTATGGTTTGGAAAACCGTCGAAGGCAAAGACTACCTCATACGCACCAGTACGACAGGCGCCCAGAAAAGCCTAGGCAGGCGCTCGGCCGAAACTGAAATCCTATACGGCAGCTTCACCGCCAACAAGGCTGCAGTCGAAGAACGCCTCGCGGGTCTCAAGACAGCAGTCGCAAAACACGCGCGTTTGAATCGGGCCTTGCGCGTGGGCCGGATGCCGAACATTGCGGTGGCGATTCTCAGCCGTCTGTCCAATGCTGGTCTGGATTCGTATTTCAGAGTGGTGGGGACGCATGCACTGTATGCCTATGAGGCCGCTGCCGGGGTACGGTTCGCATCCGAGATCACGTCCACACGCGATATTGATCTTTTATGGGATACCCGCAAGCGGGTGACCTTCGCACAAAAGCTGGCCCAGGATGCCCCATCCATGCTGGCGGCCTTGCAAAAGGTGGACAAGACGTTTCAAGTCATCGAAGACCAGAAGTACACGGCCGTCAACAAAGACGGCTTTGAAGTGGACATCATTCGCAGAGTGGCGAAGGAGGGTGATCCCCATCCCATCCGACTGAGTGAATCAGAAGACGATTTTTGGGTGGTTCAGGCCAAACGCGCGGACGAATTGGTCAACGCGCCCGAGTTCTCTGAAATCGTCATCGCAGAAAACGGAACCCTCGCCCGCATGACCACCATTCACCCAGCAGTCTTCGTCCGCTTTAAGCGCTGGATGTCAAAGGAGCCAGACCGCGATCCGCTGAAACGCCGACGCGATGCATTGCAGGCCGATGCGGTCGAGTGGGCACTACACGAGCGACTGCAGCATTTGCATGTGGACCAGTAGCGCTTCAAGAATTGGCACTTAAACGTCGGGACGCATCACCATGGTTTCAAACGCAATGCCCATACAGCCAATTCGTCCACTGTTTCACACCGCGCCACTTGAAAAGCGCAAGCCAGGACGCCCCCTTGGTGCGCGGGCCAACGTTCTTCAAGAGGCGAGGGCCTTGGGCATCCACCATTTCGCCTTCGTGCGCTCCAGCCTGTTGGGTCTGGATCTGGCCGATGCGTTTGCGCGCTACATGGCTTGGTCTGAAACCACAACCGACTTGCGTTACGTGCAAGGCCGGCGCGACGCGCTCCTGAAGCAAATTATCGAAGTCGGTCGCCAGCACGATGCTGCACTGCCTGCGAACGCCAAGATCACCCATTTGCTGGACTTGCTGCGCAGTGATGCCACGGTGAAAGCTGCGGTGCAGTTGCCCAGCCTGGATGAATGGGTTGCGGCGGAAGGCATGGATGCGGACATGTGGTCCGAGGCAGATTTGCTGGCCGAATACAAGGCCGCCTTTGGCCTGGACAACGCCGATGCGCAAGAAGCTGCTGTCGGACTAAAGGACCCGGTTGCTGAGCGGGTGAGGGCGCTGAACTACCTGGAGACCATCCTCTCAGTCATCCCCACAGCCACAGACCGGTTAGAAGCCTGGTTTGCAAAGCCCGTGGCCAAGAGCCTGCGCAACGTGGGCTTGTTGACCCTGGGTGACCTGGTGCGTTTCATCAACGTCTACGGTTTTCGCTGGCATGGGAGGATCAAGGGGTTTGGAGCCGTGCGTGCGCGCCAGGTCCTGCATTGGCTGGTGCTGGAGCAGGACCATTTGAACCTGCTGGTGTCCAGCAACGCCTATGAGCCGCAATCCAAACGCGAACTGCGGGCGGGCGCCATCGTGCCCATGTTGGTGCCTGCATCTGCGACGGCCAGCCGAGGTCTGGTTCAGTTCGGCGTGGGTACCTCGGTGACCCGCAGTCTGTCCCACATGCTGGCTTCACCGTCGTTGGCAGGAGAGCAGGGGGACTTTAGGTCGCACATGGCCAACACCCTGGGTGCGCGCAATGATCTGGAAGCCGTCGACCTGTGGTTGGGCCGGTACAAAGAGAAGCCTTCGACCCAGCGCAGCTACAGAAAAGAAGCGGAACGGTTTTTACTGTGGTGCGCGCAGGACCTCAAGAAACCGCTGTCCAGCGTGACCGCTCCCGACGTGCAGAAGTACCGCACGTTTCTGCAGGCTGTGCCCGCCACCTGGATCCACCGAACACCCTGCAAACGTACCGATCCCGCATGGCGAGCGTTCCGCGCACAACCCAGCCTATCTTCGCAAAAGCAGGCCCTAGTGATTCTGCAAACGCTGTACGGTGGCTTGGTAGACGCCGGCTACCTGGTGGCCAACCCTTTTCGCTCGGTGATGAAATCCTTCGACCTGCCCACTACCAAAATGGACATTAGGCGTTCGTTCACAGAAGCTGAATGGCGCCACGTGCTGGCCTGCCTGGATGCCTTGCCCGCCGGCCCGGAAGCCTTGCGTGTGAAGTGCATATTGGAATTGCTGGTGACCTCGGGCATTCGGCTGGAAGAGTTGGCCCGTGCGAGCCACAAGGACATGCGGCTGGAGCAGCTGCCCGATCTGGATGAGACCTGGATATTGACGGTGACGGGCAAGCGCAACAAGACGCGCGAGGTACCTTTGAATCCTGACGTGGTTGAGTTGCTGGGTCGCCATGGCGGGGAATTCATACAGAACGACTTGCAGAACACCGATAAGGACCAACTGCCGCTGATCCGGACACTGCATGCATCGGTGCCAAAGTGGAAGCTGGCGGGGGAGGGTGGTGCGATGGTGGCCATGGTGGCTCAGGCGAGCACGGAAGGTGCCGGTACGCGTCTTTCTGCGGCTGGGATCTATGCGGTGATCAAGCGGTTTTTTAGGCATGCGGCCAATTCGGCACATGCTGTGGGCTTGGATGCGCAGCGCTTTGAGAAAGCTTCGACGCATTGGATGCGGCATACCTTTGTGCGACAGGCGTTGGTGGACGGGGTTCCGATTGAGGTGGCCAGTGAGTTGGCCGGGCATGCGTCAATTGATACGACTTCGATCTATTCGACGCAGGAATTGGCGCGCAAGATTCGGGCGGTGCAAGGGATGAAGAGGCGGGTCACCGGGTAGATATCCAAGACTTTGCTTTCAGTTAACGACAATTGAAACTCTGAACCCAATTCGTTTTGAGAATCCATCCAGTCGCTGGTACTACCAGTGATGAGCTCGAACGACAGGGCATCACATCACAACCATTTTTTTGCGAAGTTGTGCAAAATTGCACAGACGGACTGGATTTAACGGTTTTGTAGTTGTAAGTGAACGGTAACATTGCAACTTGACAATGCGAACGGTCTGCAGTGCGAGACGCTACCAAATCGACATACCGACCGAACGCGTTGACCGCTCAATTTGAGGTTCGACGAACCTTTCACCGCCCAGCGCGGCAATCGACACAACCCGACAACTGAAAACGTGGCGCACGCATGTGCGGCGCAATCACAAAAGAGATGGCACTATGAGTATCAGGCAGGACATGAAATTGATGGGTTCGCGCGTTCTTACGTTGCTGGGTTTGCTGGCCCTGGCACCAGCGGCGCATGCCGCCCTTGGGGCAGCGGTGACGCTCAAGAGCGGTTCTCTTGGCACCATCTATCCGGGCCAGACCACAATCCTGCAGATCACTCTGTCCAATAGCAGCACGACTGCGGCTATTACAGGGGTCGGTTTCAGCAACAGTCTGCCGGGAACGCTACCCAACGGCCTGAAGATCGCTGGGGCCGCTACTTACAACTGTACCGACCCCGCCATTCCTACAACTGCCCCAGGGGCAGGTGCGCTGACAGCAGTCGCAGGTGCTCAGACGAGGTTGTGTTGCGATAGTGGAGCGGAAACGAAAAGAGTTGCTCGGTTGGTCTGATGATCAAACGGCAAGGCTGTAGAACTGATCTGCTGCAGACATGGTT
>JBDTAG010000052.1:0-4388 GCA_039924745.1 Rhodoferax sp. | reverse complement strand
CGGCCAATGGTGAGCTGGTTGATTTCAGCCAAGTCATCAGAGAAACCCAGATCCAACATGCGGTCGGCTTCGTCGACCACGAGGAATTGCACTTGGTCCAGCTTGATTTGCATGGAGCGTTGCAGATCCAACAAACGGCCGGGGGTAGCAACCACCAGATTGGCGTTTTGTAGCTTGGCGATTTGCAATTGGTACGGCATGCCACCGACGATGTTGGCAATGCGCAAACCACGGCAATGTTGTACCAGGTCGATCGCATCGTTGGCTACTTGCTGAGCCAGTTCGCGCGTTGGGCAGACGATCAAAGCGCCAGGGGCTGGGGCTTTGAAATTGCGTGTGTTGGTTGGGTCCTTGCGCTTGGGGCGCTTGGGCGCTGCCTCGCCACGTGCCGTGGCTTCGGCCACTTCGCGTTCAAACGCTGCGCGCTCGTCGATTTCGGCTTGTGCCAACTGCTTGAGCAGGGTATGCAAAACGGGCAACAAGAAGGCTGCTGTTTTGCCGCTACCGGTCTGGCTGGAGACCATCAAGTCGATATATTTTTTGGCTTGCTGGTCAGCGCCATCGGTTGGCAATGCCAAAGGAATGGTTTTGAGCTGGACGGTTGTCGGCTGGGTGTAACCCAAATCCTTAACGGCAGCGACCAGCTCAGGCGCCAAGCCCAGCAGCACGAAGCCATTAGGCGCTTCTGGTACTTCAGGTACGGCTTGCACGTCAGCCATTTCAGGCGTGTCCATAGCTATGCTGGTGTCGGCTGTATGAACAGCGTCGCTGGCAAAGGATGTGTTGTCGGTGGAATTTTCGGCAGGCGCAAAGGCACCTGTCACTTCAAAAGCGTCAGTCATTTTTTTCTCACACGCGAGTGCCGCAGGGGTTGCGACTGCTCCGTCAATGGTTAAAAAACATCAACCATCAAACGAAACCTGCGTCTGAAAACTGTTCAGCGCTTGGGGCCCGACTTTGCGAACCCTGTGAATGAAGGGAGATGTACAAATATGCGCCACTCAATGCAGCGCAGCCTTCGATTATGCCATGGATTCGGGTTTCTACCTAATCCAATTTTAAAAAGTGTTCGCGGTAGTGTTCCAGCTCGTCAATCGACTCATGCACATCGGCCAGCGCCGTGTGACGCTGCTGCTTTTTGAAGGCCGCGTGAACATCGGGCCGCCAGCGTTTGGATAGCTCCTTGAGCGTACTGACGTCCAGGTTGCGATAGTGAAAGAACGCCTCCAACTTGGGCATGTACTTCACCAAGAAACGCCGGTCTTGTCCAATCGTATTGCCACACATGGGAGAGCCGTTGGCCGGCACATACTGCTTCAAAAACGCGATGAGTTGGTCCTGCGCCTGCTCTTCAGTAATGGTGGACGCCTTGACTTTGTCGATGAGCCCGCTCTTGCCATGTGTGCCCTTGTTCCAGGCGTCCATCTTGTTGAGTTGGGTATCGCTCTGGTGAATGACTAACACAGGGCCTTCGGTACGGTTCTCCAGATTCGGGCCGGTCACGATGACTGCGATCTCGATGATCCGCTCGACCTCAGGGTCCAAGCCCGTCATCTCGCAGTCAAGCCAGACCAGATTTTTGTCGGATTTTTTGAGTGCTGCTGCGGTGTTGGGTACATCCATGGTGCGATTGTCGCCGATGGCCTGAAACGCCATTGCGCCATGCGTCACCCCACAGCGCTAAACTCGGTCGCCATGAATGACCTCTTCGCCAGCAGCTCCGCCTCTTTGAACACCACCATCGCGTTCGCGTTGGCCCTCACCTTCAGCCTGGTGCTGAAGTTTTGGCTGGCCAGCCGCCAGATCCGCCATGTGGCACTGAACCGGAACGCGGTTCCAGCCATCTTTGCAGAAAAAATCAAGTTGTCTGCCCACCAAAAGGCCGCTGACTACACCGTCACCAAGTCGCGCTTCGGCCTGCTGGAGCTGGCTTGGGGCGCAGCGATTGCACTCGCCTGGACACTGTTCGGCGGTTTGTCCACGTTGAACCAATTGTTGGTCGGCTTCATGGGACACGGCATCACACAACAAGTGACCGTGTTGGTAGCCTTCATGGCCATTGGTAGCCTGTTGGATTTGCCGTTTGCGCTGTACCAAACATTTGTCATCGAAGAGCGTTTTGGCTTTAATAAAACCAGCGTCAAGCTGTGGCTTCAAGATTCCGCCAAGTCGCTGGTGTTGTCCGCATTGATTGGCTTGCCGTTCATCACCCTGGTGGTCTGGATGATGGGTGCGACCGGTGCCTGGTGGTGGCTGTGGGTCTGGGGCGTGTGGATGGGATTCAATCTTTTGGCACTGCTGATTTATCCTACGTGGATCGCACCGCTGTTCAACAAATTTCAGCCACTGGAAGACCCGAAAATCAAAGAGCGCGTGTCGCAATTGATGGCCCGCTGCGGTTTCACCTCCAAGGGCTTTTTCGTCATGGACGGCAGCAAGCGCAGCGCCCATGCCAATGCCTATTTCACTGGCTTTGGCGCATCCAAACGCGTGGTGTTTTATGACACGCTGCTGGCGCAACTGAGCCCGCCGGAAGTGGATGCGGTGTTGGCCCATGAGTTGGGTCACTTCAAACACCGCCACGTCATCAAGCGCATCGTCTCAATGTTTGCGTTGAGCCTGTTGGGCTTCTTCGCACTGGGTTGGGTCAGCCAGCAAGTCTGGTTCTTCACCGGCCTGGGCGTTATGCCCAACTTGGGCGCACCCAACGATGCACTGGCCCTGTTGTTGTTCATGATGGTGCTGCCGCTGTTGGGCACCTTCGTCGGCCCCGTGTTTGCACAGTTGTCGCGCAAGCACGAGTTTGAGGCCGATGCCTATGCCGTCACCCAGACCAGCGGCCCAGCATTGGCGGGCGCCCTGCTCAAGCTGTTTGAAGACAACGCATCCACGCTCACACCGGATCCGATTTACGTCCAGTTTTATTATTCCCATCCGCCAGCCACCGAACGCCTGGGGCGCATTTTGGGAATAGCGCACTGAGCGCGAGTGAATATGGCAACAAACTCCCTATTGGAAACTGGCCTGGTCATTGCGGGCCACGGTCGCCACGTCTGGGTGGAAACGCCGGACGGACGTCGGCTGATCTGCCATCCGCGCGGCAAGAAGAGCCAAACCGTGGTCGGAGACCGCGTGCTATGGCAGGCCACCGAGGATGAAGGAACGATCGAAAAGGTCGAACCGCGGCGCAACCTTTTCTATCGCCAAGATGAAATCCGCACCAAGATGTTTGCCGCCAACCTGGACCAGGTGCTGATACTGATTGCTGCTGAGCCAGAGTTCTCCGAAAGCCAGTTGTCGCGCGCGCTGATTGCGGCCGAGGCAGAGCACATACGTCCCATCGTCGCGCTGAACAAAAGTGACCTGGCCGAACCCTTTGGGCGCGCATGGGCGCGCATGGGCGTCTACCGCGACATGGGTTACACGGTGATGCCGATGGCGCTCAAGCCCAAGGGCGATCCAGATCCGCAGACGGAGCACAACCTGGACGCGGTTTTGGCAGGTAAGACAACGCTGGTCCTAGGCCCGTCTGGCTCGGGTAAAAGCACGCTGATCAACCGCTTGATACCCCAGGCGCAGGTGTTGACCAATGCCATATCTACCGCGTTGAATTCTGGCAAGCACACCACGACCAGCACGACCCTGTATTGGGTAGATACGGCCAAGACCACCGCGGTGATCGACTCACCAGGGTTTCAGGAATTTGGTTTGAACCATATCGAGCCCATGCACTTAGCGAGCCTGATGCCCGACATCAAGGCCCATGCGTCGGACTGCAAGTTTTACAACTGCAGCCATTTGCACGAACCGGGGTGTGGTGTGATTGCCGCTCTGCAGAAGGCGTCTGATGGATTTTTGGCCCCTGGCCCTCATGAAATAAGCACTAGTCGCTACAAAATATATAGCAACTTGTTTGCAGAGCTGTCTGAAAAACGCTATTAGCCCAGTAACCTGGCCAATGACAACAACGCCAGAAAAATCATCCACATCACCACGGTGCGCCATACCAAGCCAACTACGGCACGCAGATGTACAGGCTGTGGTGTTGCGCCCGTGCCCGGACTTTCCGCCTCACCCAATTTAACGTTCACTGCTCCGGCCGTCGCTGCCAATATCACGCCGTTGTTATCACCCGGAAAGAGTGCTTCCCGCTGGCGCCAGCTGTCGACCGCATCTTCAAAACTACCCACAAACGCAAAGCCTAAGGCGGTGATGCGCGCAGGCACCCAATCCAAGACATACCAAGCTTGGCTGGCGGCTGTAGTGAGCGCGTCACTGACCGGTGCACTAGCTGGGCCTTTGGGGCGATTGGCATAGCTGGCAACGTATTCGGCGATACGGTACATCACTGCACCGGCCGGTCCCAGGCCCAAAGCAGCCAGCAGCGA
>JBDTAG010000051.1:0-3643 GCA_039924745.1 Rhodoferax sp. | reverse complement strand
GGTCCGTTCACCGTTGTTTTGTGAATGGCAGTAAGAATCATCCGACCACCGATAGACACCTTGCGGGCGTGCGCAACCTGAACGCCAACCACCGAATAAACCGTAGAAATCATTCATGTGCTTTCGTGCTTATCAATTTACAACTGATGGTGCAGCAACTCACCCGGCCGCGTCGAATAGCGCACCAGCGCATCCAGCTTTTCAAACTGCACCACCGCCGATCGCTGGTGGTATGCGTTTTCTTTAAGCCAATCAAATTCGGTCTGCAAGGCCTTGCTGTCGCCCACGCGCGTATGCCAAACCTTTTGCTCCGCACTCCAGCGATATCCGCGAGCCTTGAGTTGGTCTTTGGCATCAAACGGTGCGTTGGTTGCCTGCAAACGGTAGCTCGGCTTATGGGCTTGTGCCATCAAATGCGCCAAACCGGTGTGTGCCAATTTGGGTAAGTTAACAGTCAAGACCGCGAGCAAGGCGTGGCAGTCCATCTCTGCACGGTGGGCATCGTAAAACCAACCCATTTCCCGCGCCAAACTCTCCAGCTTGGCCGAACTGCGGCCTTGCTCACGCCAGCCAATATCGGCGAACGAGCAAGCCCAGGCCAGATTGCGAAACTGTGGCATGCGGGCCTCTGTAAACGGGCGATCAAAACCCGCGTTGTGCGCAATGACAAGGTCGACGCCATCCAGCATGGCGGCGACACGCTCCTCATCCAAACGATGGCCTTGTACCATGGCATCGTTGATACCGGTGATGTTTTGCACCTCTTTGGGTATAGGCATGCCTGGGTCCTCCAAGCCGTCGTAGACCTGCACAGTGCCAACTGGCATGCCCGTCGCTCGGTCTACATCCACGCGTAGCAGCGCCAACTCCATGATCCGGTCTTTGCTCTGGTCCAGACCGGTAGTCTCAGTGTCCAACACCACGACACGGCACACGCCCTGCCCTTCGCATGCTGCGGGCCAATGCAGGCGGGGTTGCAGGCGGCGCGTTACGCAGAAGTCGGGGTGGGCTTCAAGCGCAATGGCCATGGCTTCGGCAGCGTCATCAGCCGCTGCGTTAGTGGGCTCAGCCTCAGCCATAGGCAACAGTGGTGCATTTATTGGCTGAGACGGTTTTGTGGTCACAGTCACTCGCGGGCTGCGTTTCTTGGGCGTTGCGGGCGCCGAGGGCGGAATGGGCAAGTCGGCCAAAAAAGCGAAGTCAAGCTGATCGTTGTTCAAAGGTCTACCTTTTGCGTTGAAACGCGGCGTAATACTGGGCACTGGCTGCCATTATCATGGGCCAAAGATCGCTTCTTTCAACCCACCATTCGCCAGTACGCACAAAACCATGGCTATTTCATCCTCACCCGCATCTACGCCAAAAACCTTGCTGCCGCTTAAGGGCGTTCGCGTCGTCAGCCTGGCACTCAACCTGCCTGGTCCTGCCGCACTAATGCGTTGCCAACAGATGGGTGCATCCTGCGTCAAGCTCGAACCACCACCCCACCCTACCGCACCCAAAAACACGCCCGGCGATCCTATGGGTCTGTATAACCGCAAGGCCTACGACACACTGCACCATGGCGTACGCATTGCGCAGATTGATCTGAAGTCGGACAAGGGGCAGAAGGCTTTGCACCGTGAACTGGCGAAGGCCGATGTGCTGTTGACCTCATTTCGCCCTTCTGCCCTGAAGAAGTTGGGGTTGGAATGGAAGGCGTTGCATACGCTCTACCCTGCGCTGTCGCTGGTGGCTATTTTTGGCGCGCCGGGTGCGCGAGCCGAAGAACCGGGCCACGACCTCACCTATTTGGCAGAAAACAACCTCATCGGAGGGCTGGACTTGCCACCCACGCTGTATGCCGATATGGGAGGCTCGTTGATGGCATCTGAGGCCATACTAAGGGCTCGCTTGTTGCAGTTGCAAAAAGGTAAAGGCGTGCGCTTTGACATCGCACTGTCCGACGCTGCGGCCTATCTGGCATTGCCCCGCAGCTGGGGCCTGACTACACCAGGCGCGGCCGTGGGCGGTGGCCATGCGGGTTACCGCGTCTACCCCTGCAAGGATGGTCGCGTGGCGGTGGCGGCGCTAGAACCACACTTTGCTGCTGCTCTGGGTGCTGCAGTAGGGCTCAAAGCCTCGCACATCATGGCCATGTTCGCACCCGAAAACCATGCTGCCATTGCCGCGTTCATGTTGACACAGTCACGCATTCAGTTAGACGCGTTGGCAGTGGCAAAGGACATTCCCATGCACACTTTGCCCGGAATTTAGCGACCTGCAAATGTGCGCACTGCTAACTGCGAGTCAGCGGTGGCCTGGAATGGCGCTTAGCAGTTTTCGGGTGTAGGCGTGTTGCGGGTTGCGGTACAGCTCGTCCGAATTGCCGTACTCAACCATCTCGCCATGGTGCATTACCAGCACCTCATCCGAAATGTATTTGACGACCGAAAGATCGTGCGAAATGAACAGGTAACTTAGTTCGTACTCTTCCTGCAACTCCTGCAGCAGGTTGAGCACCTGTGCCTGAACCGACACATCCAACGCTGAAACGGACTCATCACACACCAGAATTTCCGGCTTCATGGTGAGTGCGCGTGCAATGCTGATGCGCTGTCGCTGACCGCCCGAAAACTCGTGCGGGTATTTATGAAAGGCGCCCTCCGGCATATCGACTCTCTTTAAGAGCGTCTGCGCCATGGCGACACGCTCTTTGTCGTCTGCACCGATGCCATGGATGCGCATCGGTTCGAGCAAGATGTCACCCACGGTAAAACGTGGGTTCAAGCTCGCATAAGGGTTTTGAAAAATGATTTGCAAGCGCCGTTTGTAGGGCTGAAACTCCTTGTCGGTAAGACCCATCAGGTTCTTGCCTTCAAACATCACTTCACCACCCTCACAGGAGTAAAGGCGCAGCAAGGTTTTGCCCAGCGTGGTTTTGCCCGAACCCGATTCTCCAACGATGCCAAGCGTCTTACCCTTGGCCAGCTTAAACGAAACCGCCTTCACCGCATCCACTTCACGGTGCCCGAAAAGACCCTGACGCATCCGGAATGTCTTACGCAAACCCTTTACTTCCAACACGATGGGGTCGGATGGGCTAACACCCCTGGTTCGTTCACCCTTGGGCAGCGCGTTCTCACGGCCCTGTAAAAAATCCTCTACCACCGGCAGGCGCATTGGACGATGGTCGATGCTCGGACGACAAGCCAACAACGCACGGGTATAGGGATCGGCCGGCGCGCTAAAAATTTGCTCAGAGGGGCCTTGTTCCTTGATCTCGCCGCGATACATGACCACTACGTGATCAGCGATCTCGCGCACCAATTCCAGATCATGAGTGATGAACAAGACACTCATACCGTGCGTTTTGCGCAGATTAAGCAACAGCTCGACGATTTGCTTCTGGATGGTCACATCGAGCGCTGTGGTCGGCTCATCGGCTATCAAAAGCTTGGGTTCGCAGGCAATCGCCATGGCGATCATCACCCGTTGCTGTTGTCCGCCAGACATCTGGTGTGGAAAGCTGTCGATGCGTTGCTCAGGGTCAGGGATGCCAACTTCCCGAAGTAGTTCAATCGCCCGCAGCTTGGCGTCGCGGCGTGATATCGGCTTGTGCAGAAGCAGGATTTCTACAATCTGATCGCCCACTTTGTACACC
>JBDTAG010000050.1:0-2769 GCA_039924745.1 Rhodoferax sp. | reverse complement strand
CTCTTTGTAGCCTGGGCACCCAACAAGAACGTGTCGGTGACGCTGGCCTATGCCGACCTGGGCCGCATCGTGCCCGGCGTGACGGCGGCGCGCAACCAAAGCGGCTATTACCTGTCGGCGCAATTTGCCTTCTGAGCCACGCAGACCTTGACCTGAACCCACTTTTACAAAACCACCTTAAATTTACCCAGAGACCACTATGAAAAAAATATTCACTTCCATCCTTCCCGCCTTGGTGTTGGCCGCATCCGCTTGCGTCGCTTTGCCAACCATGGCGCAGACCACTGCCGCGCCGATGGCCGCCAGCAGCGCCCTGTTTGACACCTTTGGCGGCAAAGCCGGGTTGGTCAAACTGATGGATGACTTCATGGTCCGCCTGGTGGCCGATCCACGCACCGGCCCCCACTTCAGGCCAACCAACCAACAGCACATCAAAGAGGAATTAGTTGACCAGTTTTGCTCCCTCATGGGTGGCCCATGCGTCTACAAGGGTGTAGACATGAAAACCGTCCACGCGAACCTGGACATCACCAAGGGTGATTTCAACGCCTTGGTTGAAATGCTCCAACAGGCCATGGACGCACAAGGCATTGCCTTCAGCGCCCAAAACCAATTGCTGGCCCTTCTGGCGCCCATGCACCGCGACGTGATCACGGTGAAATGAGCAACACCATGACTGCGACCACACAATCGAGCCGCCCACGCTTCGCCCTGCGCACGCAGGCTGCGGCATTGGTCACAGGCCTGCTGCTGGCGGGTCTGGCCCACGCCAGCACATTGGAAGTGCTGGTGCTGGACAAAGACGGCAAGCCGCTGCCGGACGTCGTCGTCGTCGTGACGCCCAGTGCACACGGCGCTCCCAAGAAGCCCCTGCCCCTGACGGCCACCGTCACCCAGGAAAAAATGCAATTTGTGCCCGCCGTGACCATCGTAGGGGTCGGGGCCAAGGTGCGCTTTACCAACAACGACCCTTGGGACCACCACGTGCGGCTGACCGTGCCCGGCGCTGCCGCCAGCGTCAGCCCAGCCAACGATGGCCTGTCCCTGCGGCTAGAAGGCAAATCAGAGGGCAAGCCCGCCAACTCCATGGTGTTGTCGTTGGACAAACCCGGTGCCAGTGGGGCCGTGCTGCTGGGCTGCTTCATCCATCCATCGATGACCGGCTATGTCTACGTGGCCGAATCGCCATGGACCGTCAAGACCGAAGCCAACGGCATCGCGGTGATCGAAGACGTGCCTGCCGGTGCGGCCAACGTCAAGGTATGGCATGCCATGCAATTAGTAGAAAAGACACCGCAATCGATAGTGGTGGGCGCTACACCTGCCAAATTGACATTCCAGCTGGATATAGTGCCCCGGCGCCGCCGGGGTTAAACCCAGACTAGATGCTGTTTACAGCATCTTCTGGATCAAAGCACCTTTGAAGAGTACGGGCCCTGTGGGGCCCGTTTCGCTGGGTACGCCACCTCTAGGCTCCAGACTGATGGCCAGCGTGGGGATCTCGTGCACATCACCCTCGGCGGCTGTCAGGCGCAGCAGCTTGTCACGGCTGAGCACACCCAAAGACTTGGGACCACCCGCAGGCGGAAGCGCCCACAGTTGCAGCGACCGGTCACCCGCTTCTTGGTACGCGCCCACGCGCTGCAGCGTCAGCTTCTTGGCCTTGGGGTCAAAGGTGACCAACATCGAAGCCGTGGCCTTGTCATCAGCCAGAACCGCAACGTATTCGACTTGCGGTGCGGTGAGCAACTGGTTTTGCAAGCGGGCGATTTCGCCGCCGAATTCCTGTCGTTGACCAACGCCGATAGTGACCACGGCGACGGTGGCCAGAGCACCCACTGCTGTAGCGGTACGCCACAGTGTCAAGCTACGCAGCCAAGCCGCCACACCGGTTAACTGCGCAACGGAGGCAGCAGTCTGGGCGCGCACCGCTGCCTGCGCGGCAACGGTTTTTTCACCCTGAACCAAGTTATTGATGCGGGTCCAGACCACAGCATCGGGCTGCACCTGGGCTTGCAATTCGTTGATGCTGGCCAATCGGCTTTGCCAGATCAGCGCAGCGGCGCGCACGGGCGCCTGTTCACGCGCCATGGCTTCAAAGCGGCGTCGGGCACCGCCGCGCAGAGTTCCCAGCGCGTAGTTGCTGGCGATGCGTTCGAGTAGTTCGGGAGTTTTTAAGAGATTCATGGATCAGGCGTACCTCATGCAAAGTGCGCCATGCACAGGCGCAATTGATCAAGACCACGACGAATCCAGGTTTTGACCGTGCCCAGCGGCAGACTCAGTTGTTGGGCGAGCTCGCCGTGGCTCATGTCGCGCACATAGGCCAGGCTGACCACCTCGCGCTGCTTGTTGTCTAAGCGGCCCAAGCACTGGTGCAAAGCCCAGGCCTGTTCGCTGGCCTGGGCGGTGTCCATGGGGGTGGGTGCATCGCTGGCAAGGGTATCGGCCATGGTGTCGTCCAACTCTTGCGTTACATGGCTGCGGTCGGCGGTGCGCCGACGCAGCATATCCAATCCCCGGCTCCGCACGATCAAACCCATCCACGCCATGGGCGGGCTCAGCGATGCCCGGTAATCCGGGGCAGAGCGCCAGATCGACAAAAAGGCCTCCTGCAATACATCTTCGGCCCAGTCACGGTGGGTCACAACCCGAAGCGCCAGACCATACATCTTGGGTCCGCACTGTTGGTACAACTCCTTGAGGGCGGTATCGTCCTGTTGCGCGATGCGCTCTAACAAGGCGATGAGCATGGCGTCGGTGTTGCTG
>JBDTAG010000049.1:0-10756 GCA_039924745.1 Rhodoferax sp. | reverse complement strand
CACGTTGTCCACGTGTTTGCTGCGCTGGTAGGCACGCATGGCCAGCATGCGCTCCAGTGCCCGCACCACAGGGGCGGTGTCGCCAGCGGTGAGCAGATTGGCCAGGTATTGGACAGGAATGCGCAGTTGGTTGACGTCGGGAATTTCTCCGTTCAGACCAACATGCCCGGCATTGGCTGCCGAGTTGATAGGGGAGAGCGGCGGCACATACCAGACCATGGGCAGCGTGCGGTACTCGGGGTGCAAAGGCAATGCCACCTTCCATTCCACAGCCATCTTGTAGACCGGGCTGTTGCGAGCGCCAGCCATCCATGCATCAGGGATGCCGTCGATCCGCGCTTGCTTGATCACCTCAGGGTCATTGGGGTTCAAGAAGATGTCGAGTTGAGCTTGGTACAAGTCTTTTTCATTCTCAACGCTGGCAGCTTCCTGGATGCGGTCTGCGTCATACAAGACCACGCCCAAGTAGCGGATGCGGCCCACGCAGGTTTCGGAGCACACGGTCGGTTGGCCCGCTTCGATGCGCGGGTAGCAGAAGATGCACTTTTCGGCCTTGCCCGATTTCCAGTTGAAGTAGATCTTTTTGTAAGGGCAGCCGGAGACACACATGCGCCAACCGCGGCACTTGTCTTGGTCGATTAGCACAATGCCGTCGTCCTCGCGCTTGTAGATCGAACCTGACGGACACGAGGCCACGCAAGCCGGGTTGAGGCAGTGCTCGCACAGGCGCGGCAAATACATCATGAAGGTGTTTTCAAACTGACCCATCATGTCTTTTTGGACCTGATCGAAGTTGTCCAAGTTGGCGTCTTTGCTGCGCTTGGAAAACTCGCCACCCAAAATCTCTTCCCAGTTTGGTCCCCACTCAATTTTTTGCATGCGCTTGCCAGTGATCAAGCTGCGCGGGCGTGCAGTGGGCGGCGCCTTCGACTCTTTGGCCGACTGCAGGTGGTCGTAGTCGTAGGTGAACGGCTCGTAGTAGTCGTCAATCGACGGCATATTGGGGTTGGAGAAGATGCGCATCAGCAGCTTCCACTTGCCACCCTGCTTGGGTTCAATCGAGCCGTCGGCCTTGCGGACCCAGCCACCGTTCCACTTGGTCTGGTTTTCCCACTCTTTGGGGTAGCCAATGCCGGGCTTGGTTTCCACGTTGTTGAACCAGGCGTATTCCATGCCGGGGCGGCTGGTCCAGACGTTCTTGCAGGTGACAGAACAGGTGTGGCAACCGATGCACTTGTCCAGGTTCAGCACCATGGCGATTTGCGCGCGTATTTTCATAAAGTTCTCCAATCAGTTGAGGACAGAGCTGAAGATCTGTCCCGCAAGGTCTCAAGCTTGAATAGTTGCTGGGGCTTCGCCATCGAGCCAATCGATCTTGCGCATCTTGCGCACCACCACAAACTCATCGCGGTTGGTGCCGACAGTTCCGTAATAGTTGAAGCCATAGCTGAACTGTGCGTAGCCGCCAATCATGTGCGTGGGCTTGGTCACAATCCGGGTCACCGAGTTGTGAATGCCGCCACGGGTGCCCGAGATCTCAGCACCTGGGGTGTTGATGATCTTTTCTTGTGCGTGGTACATCATCACCATGCCGGGTTTCACACGTTGGCTCACCACCGCACGGGCCGCAATGGCACCGTTGGTGTTGAACAGCTCAATCCAGTCGTTGTCCACAATGCCCGCGTCTTTGGCATCGTCTTCACTCATCCACACGCACGGACCGCCACGGCTCAGGGTGAGCATGATCAGGTTGTCCGTATAGGTGGAGTGAATACCCCACTTCTGGTGCGGTGTGATGAAGTTCAAGGACACTTCTTTGTTGCCGTTGGGTTTGCGATCTTTGATGCTGTTGACGGCTTTCATGTCTACAGGTGGGCGGTAGCTGGTGAGGCCTTCGCCAAAAGCTGTCATCCAGGGATGATCCAGGTAGAAGTGCTGACGACCGGTGAGGGTGCGCCATGGGATCAATTCATGCACGTTCGTATAGCCAGCGTTGTACGACACGGTTTCACTCTCGATACCGCTCCAGGTAGGGCTGGAGATAATTTTTCGCGGCTGTGCTTGGATGTCACGGAAGCGGATCTTTTCGTCTTCGCGGTGAATTGCCAAATGGGTATGGTCACGCCCGGTAATCTTGGACAGCGCCTCCCAGGCCTTGACGGCCACATGTCCGTTTGTTTCAGGGGCGAGTTGCAAAATCATCTCGGCCGCATCGATGTCCGTCACGATCTTGGCCATTCCCTTGGTCACGCCTTCGGTGTGTACCGTGCCATTTAGGCTCTGCAGTTGTTTGACCTCTGTCTTCGTGTCCCAGCCAATGCCCTTGCCGCCGTTTCCGGCCTTTTCCATCAATGGGCCAAGTGCGGTAAAGCGGGCGAAGGTGTTGGGGTAATCCCGTTCGATCACTGCAACGGAAGGAGCCGTCTTGCCAGGTATCAGATCGCAGTCACCTTTCTTCCACTCTTTTACGTCAAATGCTTGTGCCAATTCAGACGGTGTGTCGTGCATCAACGGCGTCAATACCACTTCTTTTTCAACGCCAAGGTGGCCAACGCACACTTCACTGAACGACTTGGCAAAGCCTTTGTAAATCTCCCAGTCCGAGCGCGATTGCCAGGCAGGGTCCACTGCGGTGGACAGTGGATGGATGAATGGGTGCATGTCGCTGGTGTTGAGGTCGTTCTTCTCATACCAGGTAGCCGTAGGCAACACGATATCCGAGTAAAGGCAGGTCGTGCTCATGCGGAAGTCCAACGTGACCAGCAGATCCAGCTTCCCTTCGGGTGCCTTGTCATGCCATTTCACTTCGGTCGGCTTGGCTTCTTCCGCACCCAGATCTTTGCCTTGCACGCCATTGGTGGTGCCCAAGAGATGCTTCAAGAAGTACTCGTGGCCCTTGCCGCTGGAACCCAGCAGGTTGGAGCGCCACACCAGCATGTTGCGCGGCCAGTTGGCGGGGTGGTCCGGGTCTTCGCAGCTCATCTTCAAGCTGCCGTCTTTCAGGGACTTGACCACATAGTCTTTGGTATCCATGCCCGCGGCGGTGGCGTCCTTCACCACTTGCATCGGGTTGGTTTGCAACTGCGGTGCGCTGGGCAACCAGCCCATGCGCTCGGCGCGCACGTTGTAATCAATCAGGCTGCCACCAAACTTGGTCTTGTCAGCCAAGGGCGACAAAATTTCTTCGACGCCCAGTTTTTCATAACGCCACTGGTCGGTGTGCGCGTAAAAAAAGCTGGTGCCGTTCATTTGGCGGGGTGGGCGCACCCAGTCCAATGCAAATGCCAGTGCCGTCCAACCGGTTTGTGGACGTAATTTCTCTTGCCCGACATAGTGGGCCCAGCCGCCACCGCTCTGGCCGATACAGCCACACATCATCAGCATGTTGATGATGCCGCGGTAGTTCATGTCTGAGTGGTACCAGTGGTTCATGGCCGCGCCGATGATGACCATGGACTTGCCACGGGTCTTGTCGGCGTTGTCAGCAAACTGGCGTGCTACCGCGATGACTTGGTCGCGCTTGACGCCAGTGATTTGCTCTTGCCACGCAGGCGTGTACGGTGTGTTTTCGTCGTAGTTGAGCGCTGCGTTTTCACCGGGAATGCCGCGGGCCACGCCGTAGTTGGCGACCGTTAGGTCGAATACGGTGGCGACTAGCGCATAACGCTCTTCGCCAGCCTTGCCCAGCTTGATGCGGCGCACGGGTACCTTGCGTACTAGCACGTCATCAGGCGCTTGGCCTTGCTTGTTGGCAGTGAAGTTGGGTGTGTCGATACCGCCAAAATAGGGGAAGCCTACCTCGCCGATTTCATAGTCTGCTGCGCCGCCATTGGCAGACGCTTCCATCATGCTCAGCTTGAGCTTGACGGTGCCGTTGTCACGCGCTTCTTTGCTTTCCAGATTCCACTTGCCGATGTCAGCGCGGTCTTCTGCGCCCCAACGGAAACCGATGGAGCCGTTGGGCAAAACGATCTTGTCGTTTTCATCGATGGCAACTGTTTTCCACTCCGGGTTGTTGTCTTGGCCCAGGTTGCCATTGAAGTCGCTGGCACGCACGTAGTGGCCTGGGACCATGACTTTGCGACCGTCTGGCAACGTGCGCTCTTCGAGCTGCACCAGGTTGGGCATGTCGGTATAGCGGCGCACATAGTCGTCAAAGTAGCTGCTGCGCTTGTCGAAGTAAAACTCTTTGAGGATGACGTGGCCCATGGCCATGGCGACGGCGGCGTCGGTACCCTGCTTGGGGTGCATCCACAAATCGGCTAGTTTGGCGACTTCAGAGTAATCGGGTGTGATGGCCACCGTTTTGGCACCCTTGTAGCGCACTTCGGTAAAGAAGTGGGCATCGGGCGTGCGGGTCTGGGGCACATTGGAGCCCCAAGCAATGATGAAGTTGGAGTTGTACCAGTCTGCGGACTCGGGCACGTCGGTTTGCTCTCCCCACACCTGTGGGCTGCTGGGAGGCAAATCGCAATACCAGTCGTAAAAGCTCAGGGGTACACCACCGATGAGTGACAGGTAGCGGCTACCGGCCGCGTAGCTGACCATGGACATGGCGGGGATGGGCGAGAAGCCCACGATGCGATCGGCACCGTATTTTTTGGCGGTGTAGACGTTGGCACTGGCGATCAACTGGTTCACTTCGTCCCATGTGCTGCGCACAAAGCCGCCCAAGCCGCGCTGCTTTTGCCATTCGCTGCGGGCGGTCTGGTTTTCAACGACGGCCGCCCAGGCATCGACCGGGGTTTTTGCTACTGCCAGCGCCGCGCGCCAATGCTCCAGCAAGCGCCCGCGCACCATGGGGTACTTGACGCGGTTGGCGCTGTACAAATACCAGCTGTAAGAGGCGCCGCGCGCGCAGCCACGGGGCTCGTGGTTGGGCAGGTCGTCGCGGGTGCGGGGGTAGTCGGTCTGCTGGGTTTCCCAGGTGACGATGCCGCCCTTGACGTAAATCTTCCATGAGCAAGAGCCCGTGCAGTTCACGCCGTGGGTGCTGCGCACGATCTTGTCGTGGGCCCAACGGTCGCGGTAGGCATCTTCCCAGGTTCGGTCTTCACCGGTGGTGACGCCGTGACCATCGGAGAAGCTCTCTTTGGGGGCCGAGAAGTGGCTTAGTCGATCAAGAAAGTGGCTCATAAAATGACCTCAGTGGACAAAAGTTTTGAACAAATTGGGCTGTAGCCCTCGTAGGATATGCTTATATAGCTATTAAAGTAATAGCGTTTCGATGTAAGTGGGTTCATGGATTTTTGATCTCGGCACCGGCGCGCAGGTAGAACCACCAGTTCAACACCAAGCACAGGGCGTAGAAGACGGCGAAGCCATACATCGCCATTTCGGGAGTCCCTACTTTGATTTGCTGGCCGATCACCACGGGGGCGATGAACGCGCCATAGGCAGCCACGGCCGAGGTCCAACCCAAAACGGGGCCGGCTTGTTGGCGGTCAAAGATCACGCCAATGGTGCGGAAGGTGGAACCATTGCCAATACCGCTAGCGGCAAACAACACCACAAACAGTGCCAGGAAGGCAAAGAAATAAACCTCGGGCGTGGCCGAGTGGTAGGCCAGCATCATGACGTAGCCAACCGCTACCGACGCCAGCACCATGGTCGCCGATACCCATTGGGTGACGATGGAGCCTCCCACCTTGTCGGCGATCCAGCCACCCAAGGGCCGAATCAGCGCCCCTACAAAAGGACCAATCCAGGCAAAGGCCAATACGGCAGGCGCATTGGGGTTGTTCAGTGTGTGGTGCATGACGCCGCTGGCGTCTGCCACGTGGCTAATTCCGAAGATGACCTTCATGGACAGTGGCAGCGCCATCGAAAATCCAATGAAGGACCCGAAGGTCACGATGTACAGAATCGTCAGCGACCACGTGTGCTTGTTGCGGAAAATCTCAAACTGCTTGGTAACCCCTTCCTTCATGGTGCCAAAGGCTGCCATCCGCATAACGAACAACGCCAAGCCAATGTCTAACGGAATGGCGACCCACATATTGAGCAACCCCAAACCGGTTGGCGCAGGAAGGTACAAATACAACATGAAGATCGAGGGCACGAACGCCAATGTGTACAGATAGGTGATCTTGGCAAAGGCGGTCAGCGGATGCCCTGTATCTGGCGAAATGGTCTTGAGGTTGTTCATGCCAAACCAGCACAGTGCAGACAGTGGCACCAGAGACAGCACCCATGCAAAACCTGCGTTCTGAATCCAGGTGGGGGTGCCTGCGGCAATCTTGCCAAAGATCCAACCTGAGTCGTGCAGCAGTACCTCGGGAGCGCCACCAAAGGAGCCCAACATGCCCACGGTCATAACCAGTGGAATGACGATCTGCATGGTTGTCACACCAAAGTTGCCCAGGCCGGCGTTGAGTCCCAAGCCAGTACCTTGCAGGCGCTTTGGGAAAAAGCTGCTGATATTCGACATCGAGCTGGCGAAGTTACCGCCACCGACGCCGGACCACAAGGCCATCAACTGAAATGCCCAGAGTGGCCATTCTTTGTGCTGCAACACGATGCCGGTGCCCATTGCGGGTGCCAGCAGCATGGCGGTTGTCAAAAAGATGGTGTTGCGCCCACCGGCGAGGCGAATCAAAAAGGAGGCCGGAATGCGCATGGTGGCGCCCGCAATTCCTGCAATTGCGGTGAGGGTAAAGAGTTCGGCCTGTGTGAAGGGGAACCCCAGGTTAATCATCTGCACGGTGATGATGCCCCACATACCCCAGACGGCAAAACCGCAAAGCAGCGCAGGGATAGAGATCCACAGATTGCGGTAGGCAATCTTCTTGCCAGTGCTTTCCCAAAACTTTTCATCCTCGGGACGCCATTCGGAGATGTCGGCCCCGGAAGTGTTTTTAGTGTTCATGGTCATGACTCCAGTGATGGAACCGGTTTAGTTTTGAAGTGAAAAAGGTTTGGCGTCTTTGCCCATGATGGGAGCCTGGCGAACCTCGGTCCAGTACATCCAGATCAGTGAGATCCAGACGACGCCGTACATCAGCATGAAGGCACTGGAGCGAATACCAGTGAGGTCCATCAACACGCCGAACATGATGGGCAGAACAAAACCACCCAGGCCTCCGGCCAACCCAACGATGCCGCTGATGGTCCCGATGTTGGCGCCGTAGTCATCGCTGATGTATTTGAAAACGCTGGCCTTGCCAAACGCCATGGCCATACCGAGGATAAACATTAGGGCAGTAAACACGTACACATTCAGACCTAAGTGAAAGGTCGTGGGGCCGTTGATGGTGGTGACTGTGAAGTCGGTCTGGGGATAGGACAGCAGGAACAAGCAGATCCAGCTCACCCACATAACCCACCAGGTCACGCTGTGCGCACCGTACTTGTCTGACATGAATCCGCCCACCGCACGTAACACCCCTCCGGGCAAAGAGAAACAGGCTGCCAGTAAGGCTGCGATGCGGATGTCCAGTCCGTATTCGCCAACGTAGTACTGCACCATCCACAGCGACAGTGCTACATAGCCACCAAACACGATGCTGTAATACTGGCAGTACTTCAGCACCCGTGGGTCTTTGAGCGCCTTCAGCTGGTCTGTAAATTTGGTTTGTGAAGTAACCAGATGTTTGGGATCACTGGCGCTGCCCAACCAAAAGACGATGAGTGTGCCCAGCATGATGACCGCGTAGACCTTGGGCACCATCGTCCAGCCAAAGGCCACCAGAATGACGGGCGCCACAAATTTGTTGAACGCAGCTCCCGAATTGCCGGCACCGAAAATGCCCATCGCCATACCCTGCTTGTTTTTGGGAAACCAGCGTGCGACATACGGTGTGCCGACTGAAAATGCGCCGCCAGCAAGCCCCAAAATGAGTCCAACAACCAAGAAATGCCAAAACTCCGTGGCGTAGCTCATAACCCAGATGGCGGGCACGGTGATGGCAAGCAAGACCGCCATGACGATTCGACCGCCGTATTTGTCCGTCCAGATTCCCAATGGCACGCGGACCAAAGACCCGCTGAGTACAGGCATGGCCGTCAGTAGACCAAATTCAGTGGCATTCAGGCCCAGGGTTTTTTTGAGCGGTATGCCGATGACGGCAAACATCATCCAAACCATAAAGCACACTGTGAATGCCAAGGTGCTCACGATCAGCACCGACCACGCTCTTTTGGTGTTGTTCATTTCAGAGGCCATATTTCCTTCTCCTGTCTATGGCATGACTTTGGCACGGGTCAGTCGCTTTGCCTATCCACCAATGGAACAGGCAGCACCCTTCATAAGAACTACGTGGCTAGTTCAACCCTAGTTCTAAAGAACTAGAGGTGCTGCTAATACGTGTTGAGTTGATCTGCATCAATACCTTGTCGTTCGATGATGGGCGTGTCACATGGGTTGCAAAGCTGCGGTGTGATGGGCTTCAACAATGTCGCATGGACTTTGCACCCTCACCCCAATCCCAAGAAATCGGCGTTCGCTTGGCAGCGTTCTTGCACCGCTATGTGCTGCCCTACAACGCCGCCTGGCATGCCGCTGTGCGCGATGGCGTTTATCCACCGCCATTTTTGGAAGATCTAAAAGGCCTGGCCCGCGAGGAAGGACTTTGGAACTTGTTTATGCCGACGTTGGACGCGGCATCGCCGGGAACCGCGCTTTCCAATATGGATTACGCTCCGTTGGCTGAAATGATGGGACGGATACCGTGGTCTTCTGAGGTTTTCAACTGCAGTGCACCGGATACTGGCAACATGGAGTTGCTGCAGCGGTTTGCCACGCCCAAGCAGCGCAAAGAGTGGCTTGAGCCGTTGCTGGCCGGTGCCATACGGTCTGCCTTTGCCATGTCAGAGCCCGATGTGGCGTCCTCTGACCCTACCAACCTTCAGACTACGGTGCGGCAAGTGGGCGGCGATTTGGTTTTGAACGGCAGAAAATGGTTTATCACAGGCGCGGCACACCCGCATTGCAAATTGCTCATCGTGATGTGCCGCAACGTGTCCGAAGTAGACAGCACTGACAAGCATCACCAGCACAGCATGGTGCTCGTGCCTTTGGAGGCACTGGGTGTACAGGTCATTCGAAATATTTCTGTGGTGCACCATATGGCGCCAGAGGGCCATTGCGAGATTGTTTTGCGCGACGTGCATGTGCCCGCCAACTGTTTGCTCGGTGACTGGGGGGCTGGTTTTGCGATGGCGCAGGCCCGCCTAGGGCCTGGGCGTGTACACCACTGCATGCGCACCATCGGTCAGTGTGAGTTGGCGTTGGAACTGGCGCTTGACCGCACGTTGGAGCGACATGCCTTTGGCAAGTACCTTTCCGAATACTCCAATGTGCAAAACTGGATCGCAGAGTCCCGCATCGAGATCGACCAAGCCCGGCTCTTGGTGCTGTACGTTGCATGGGCCTTGGATCAGGGAACGCAGCCCAACGCACAGTTGCGCGCGCAGATTGCGGCCATCAAGGTTGTCGCCGCAGGCTTGCAATCCCGCGTTGTGGAGCGGGCCATGCAGGCATTTGGAGCAATGGGGTTGTCGCCTGATACACCGTTGGCACAGTTTTGGACATGGGGGCGCGCCATGCATTTGATGGACGGTCCGGATGAGGTCCATTTGCGTACGGTGGCCCGACACGAACTGAGTCTTGCTCGGGCCCGCCAAGGCGCCAGTGCTGCTTACTTCACGACGCCCGAACAACTGGATGCGCCACCGCGCATCCGATAACCTGCAAGCTTGGTAATCAGGAGCAACCGCATGAACCGGAGCCACAGCCCTGTGTGGCTGCAGGTGCGGTTGCGGCAACTGGTTCAAACTGTGGGAACAAGATGTTGTTTTCCAGATGTATATGGTTAATCAAGTCGTCATTTAGTTGGGCGATGCCTGCATAGAGGGCGCGCCACGTGTTGCATGCTCCCGGAGGTGGCGTCGCGTCGTGGGTCAGTGCGAGCACGCGGTCTAGCATATTTCCGTGATCGATGTGCTCATGCCGCATCATCGCAATCGGTTGGGCGACGAATGGGTTGCCCCCTGCCTTCATGATGGGAAATAGAATCTGTTCTTCCTTCTGCATATGTGACAACAGTTCGCTTTCCATTTCTTCAAGCAACTCGGCCAGACCTGTGGGCACATTCGGATTCTCGCGGTGAACTGCCTCCACCCGACGCGCCATGCGGATGAGTTCTGGCAGTTGTTCGCGATGTACTGCGTGGTATCGCGTCAGGATATGGTCAATCAGTACCGAAGGCTCGGCAACAATTGGCAAGGTATCTTCGCGATGCAGGGCTGAAAGCTCTGCGACAACCCCATCCAGATCCAGCTTCTTGTCAACCGTGGCTTGGCGCAGGCTGATGTTGCCGCCACAGCAAAAGTCCAACTTCAAACGGCGAAATACTGCGGTAGCCCCTGGAAGCTGAACGGCTATTTGCCCAATCGCCTGCTCGACATCGATACCCGCGGGAGCGAGTTTGTCCGGCATTGTGGATTCAAGACGTGCATTCATTTTCAGCTTCCTTTAAAGGTTCATATGAAGTGAATATTATATGGAATAAAATTCATAGTGAATGCATCTTTAAATTGATCTAGGACAAGTTCTATGCGTCTTACCCAATGGACCGACTACACCTTGCGGGTGTTGATGTACTGTGCTGCCAGCGAGGGACGTGAGCAGCCTGTCACTATCTCCGAGATTGCTGAAAATTACGAAATTTCGCGTAGCCATCTCACAAAAATTGTGCAAGAACTGGCGGCCCAAAAGCTTTTGGAAACCACACGCGGACGGGGTGGCGGCATGCGG
>JBDTAG010000048.1:0-14182 GCA_039924745.1 Rhodoferax sp. | reverse complement strand
TGGGTCAAGTGGGTATAGGTCATGGTGCAACGTTTAGGACTGGCTGGTCATAAGCGTGCATCCTATGCACTCTTGGCCCAACCCGTTTCAGAACGTTGCACTTCGTACTTGAATCTGCGACCTTAAGAGAATTGATAACGGGTATTCGGGTGCTTTTTCCGCGGATCACGGTTTGAGGCTTTCAAGAAAATCCCACTATCTACCGGGTCCAAAAAGTGTCTGTTCCACGTCGGCCCTGTCCCGCCAGTCAGCGTAAAGGAAGAAAAATGTCCATCTCCAGCGTACAAAACACCAACACGGCCAACAACACGGCGAGTACCAGCACTAGGACCGGAGCTTCTGCTGCGGGGAGCTCGACAGCATCTTTTGCATCCACACTCAGCAATGTCAGCAACGGCACGCCTTACTCGGATGCGGAAGTCAAAAACTTCTTCGCCAGCAAACCCAATGCCAAGCAAATAGCCGACAAAGCTTCATCGCTCGGGCTTACCGAAGACCAGATAGCAAAAGCCATGACCGTGGGTGGATATGAGGCAAGTAAAGACAGCCCCCTAAAAACGCAAATTGAGAATTTTGTCGCCAACGCCGCCAACGGCTATGCATGGGACGCCAGCGGCGAATTGACCGCTGGCAAATCGACCGCACAGGCGACGACAGCAGACAGTGTGATGCCGGCTGCGCAAGACATCAAGTCTTTCTATGCCACTAACCCTAGCGATGCACAGATCACCGCCAAAGTGAAAGCACTAGGGCTCAATGCGGCGCAGATGGTGCAGTTCCAGGCAACAGGTATAGGCATGAACATGCAGCAGATCAGCGCGCCCGTACTGGAAACTATGTATGTCGATGCCGCCAACCGACTAGGCACCGATATAGGCGGCGGCACACACGGGGGCTGGACGTCGTACTTTTCACCGACGCTGGGCCGAGCGGTGGGCAAAAGCGAGATGCAGTCGTTCTTTGCTAGCAACCCCAGCCAGAGTCAAATTTTCCAGAAGGCTTCGGAGCTGGGTCTTGGCGTATCCGCAGTCAACAACATGATGATCGGCCTTGGTATCACCAAAGCGGAGAATATGAACAGTGCCTATAGCCAAATGGACATGTCACTGTACCAAGGCAAAGATGGCTACAGCTTAGACCAGTATGGGCATGTTGTGGCTGGCGGAGGGCATACGTGGGTTGGCTTGGATGCGAACACTGGCTATTGGGAACCAAAACCCATCTCCAATGGATCCTCAGTAAACGCCACAGCTTAGCCTCTTCCACTAAAACTTCCCATGACGCCCAGCGCCAGCCGAAAAGAGCGCAGCGCCCTCCAGCCCGTCGCCGATACAGGCCTTGCCGCGACGCCACTCCTGATGCAGTGCATGCGGCAGGTCAAGATCCCACTGCGCATATGCGCTGGCTCTGTCAGCCAGCATAGTGCGTTGCGGGAACCCTGCTATTTGCTCCGCCAGCGTGATGGCCGCACTTAACGCTTCGCCGGTCGGCACCACGCGGTTGCACAACCCCATTTGCAAAGCCTCTGCGGCCTCAACCTTGCGGCCAGTAAGAATCAGGTCCATGGCATGGCCCATGCCGATCAAGCGCGGCAGACGCACTGTGCCGCCATCGATCAAAGGCACACCAAAGCGACGACAGAAGACACCGAAGTAGGCGTCTTGCTCCATCACACGCATGTCGCACCACAGAGCCAGCTCCATTCCACCGGCTACGGCAGCGCCGCTGATGGCGGCTATCACGGGCTTGGACATCCGCAGGCGCGACGGCCCCATGGGTCCAACAGGGCCCAGTGGGCTGGTCGACTCCGCCGCGTAATCATCGGGTGAAAAGTCCAACGCGCTAAATGGATCATAGTTTTGCTTCACGTCTTGCGCCATGCGCGCACCGGCCTGCAAATCCCAGCCTGCGCAGAAGTGACCATGCGCACCGTAAAACACGGCAACACGTGCATCTGGGTCTGCATCAAAGGCCGTAAATGCGTCGTACAGCTTGCGCGCCGTGTCGGCGTCTACCGCGTTGCGCACATGGGTGCGGTCGAGAGTAACGACAGTGATGGCGCCGTGCCTGCGGGTTTCTACGGGGTTTTGCATGGCATGGATTAAACAGTCTCACACGAGACAGCAGCATCAGTGACAACCCTATCGGCGAATTGAATCGCAGCAGCTATAACCGGGAAACAAAAAAATTACAGGAGACGATGTGCTGTTTGTTCAACTGGTCATCAGCGGTATTGCACAAGGGTGCATCTACGGTCTGATTGCGCTGGGCTTCGTACTGATTTACAAGGCGACCGAAACCGTGAGCTTTGCGCAAGGCGAGCTGATGATGCTGGGCGCCTTTGGCGGTCTGGTGTGCATGACCATGCTGGGCTTTCCGTACTGGCTTGCCGTCATCAGCTCCATAGCCGCCATGGCTGCTTTTGGCGTGGTGCTGGAACGTGCAGTCATACGACCTATCTTGGGGCAACCCGCGTTCTCCATCGTGATGCTGACCATTGGCATCGGCTACGTCGCGCGGGGCGCCATCACCATGGTGCCTGGCATTGGCACCGATACACAGGTGCTTCCCGTGCCCTATAAGGATGAAATCTGGAATGTCGCTGGCGTAGTGCTCAATGTCGAACAGATGGTGGTGATCGGTGCCACGACCGTGTTGTGCGTATTGCTGTTTGCATTGTTCCGCTACAGCAAGCTGGGCATTGCGATGCAGGCTGCGTCGCAAAACCAGTTGGCGGCTTACTACATGGGCATCCCCGTACAACGGCTGAACGGTATTGCGTGGGGCTTGGCCGCAGCCGTTGCCGCTGTCGCTGGCCTGCTGCTGGCGCCTATTACCTTTGTGCACGCCAATATGGGTTTCATTGGCCTCAAAGCATTCCCGGCTGCGGTGGTGGGCGGGTTTGGCAGTCTGCCCGGCGCTATCGTTGGCGGGCTGGTGGTTGGTATTGTGGAGTCCTTGTCAGGCTTCTACTTGCCGGAAGGGTTCAAAGACACCGCTGCATATGTAGTGGTGCTCATCATGCTGATGGTCAAACCCAACGGCTTGTTCGGCGAAAAATTGCGTAAGAAGGTCTGAAATGCGTTTTATCTTCAAGACCGATTACAACCAGGACATCAATCTGGTCAAGCATGGTGGCCAATTGTTCTGGTATGGCGCGCTGATGCTTCTACTGGTAGCCGCGCCGTGGTTGTTTGCCGAATACTGGTTGGCGCAATTGACGCTGATATTGATCTACTCCGTGGCGGGCTTAGGCCTTATGTTGTTGGCGGGCTTCACCGGCCTGTTCTCCATGGGACACGCGGCATTCCTCGGTGTGGGCGCCTATACCCATGCGGTACTAACCAATATGGGTGTGCCTTTCCCGATCGCTCTGGCCTGCGCAGCGGGCCTGTCTGCTGCCGTTGGATTCATTGTTGGTCTGCCTGCGTTGCGCGTGAAGGGCATCTACCTGGGCATCGCCACGCTGTCGTTTGGTTTCATCGTGGAAGAGGTACTTGCACGTTGGGAGTCTGTGACCGGTGGCAACGCCGGTATCCACATCAAGAAGCCCGATATTTTTGGCTGGGTGCTGGAAACCGGCGACCAGTTCTACTTCCTCTGTCTGATCATCACCGTGCTCGCAACCTTGGGCATCTTGAACCTTTTGCGTTCACCCACAGGCCGCGCCTTCGTAGCCATACGCGACTCAGAGATTTCTGCGCAAAGCATGGGCATCCATTTGGCGTATTACAAGACTTTGTCGTTTGCCATTTCTGCTGCTCTGGCCGGCATTGCTGGCGCGTTGTATGCACACAACCTGCAATTCATTTCGCCCGATCAGTTCAACATCTTGCAATCCATCGACCTGCTGCTGATGATCGTCATTGGGGGTGCGGGCTCGGTACACGGCGCATTTTTAGGGGCCATCTTTCTGATCACCATGCCCCAAGTGATCTCGATGTCCAAGGACTATCTTCCAGATGTGGTTGGGCAGGCACCTGGCCTGCAAGGTCTGGTCTACGGATTGGTGCTGATTGCTTTTGTGTTGTTTGAGCCCATGGGGCTCTATGGCCGCTGGCTGAAGATCCGTACCTACTTGCAGATGTTCCCGTTCTACCGCAAGGGCATGTTCAAACGCCAAAAGTCTTTCCAAAAATCCGATCGCCTGAAATGAACGAAGCACTTCTATCAGCAAAGAGTTTGAGCGTGCGATTTGGCGGTGTGCTGGCCGTTAACAATGTCAGCTTTGATGTCAAGCAGGGTGAAGTTTTCACGCTGATTGGCCCCAACGGTGCAGGCAAAACCACGGTCTTTAACCTGATCAGCCGCATCTATACGCCCACCACCGGCAGCATTGATTTCCAAGGCCCCAACGGCATGCTGCAGCTCACCGCGCAGCCTCCACAAAACGTGGCATCTCTGGGGATAGCCCGCACCTTTCAGAACATAGAGTTGTTTGAACATGCCTCGGTCTTACACAATCTCTTGATTGGGCGCCATACGCACCGTGCTTCGGGTTTATGGCAAGAACTGTTTTTCACGTCCAAAGTCCGCGAGGCTGAAATCAAGGCGCGTGAAAAGGCGGAAGAAGTTATCGAGTTTTTGAACCTGCAGCACTACCGCGACACATTTGTGGCCGGCCTGCCATATGGAGTGCGAAAGGTGGTTGAAATGGCCCGTGCGCTCTGTACGGAACCCAAGCTGTTGTTGTTGGACGAGCCATCGAGCGGTTTGAATGTTGAATAAACCGATGACATGGCCTTTTGGATACAGGACATCAAGCACGAACTGGGCATTACCGTGCTGATGGTGGAGCACGATATGTCATTGGTATCCAAAGTTTCGGACCGCGTGTTGGCCATGAATCAAGGCGAGATGCTGGCCATGGGTACGCCGCGAGAAGTACAAAGCGACCCGGGTGTGATAGAGGCCTATCTGGGCTCGGTGGATGACGTGTCATCCCTGCGCCGCAAGTCCACCACTACACAACCTGCTCGGGCGGCTGCGATATGAGTACCCTGCCACCTGCTATCAGCGACATGCCAGTCCTGAAGCTGCTCAATGTTGAAAGCGCGTATGGACCCATCAAGGCTATCCGCGGTGTCAGCCTGCAAGTGCGCCGTAGCGAAATTGCGACTGTGCTGGGCTCCAACGGCGCCGGCAAGACAACCATTCTCAAGACCATCTCGGGCATCATCGACCCGCGCAAGGGTTCGATCGAATTCAAGGGTGAAGACATCACCGCCCAAGACCCAGCAAAAATCGTGCAACAGGGCCTGAGCCATGTGCCTGAAGGACGTGAGGTATTTCCGCTGCTCAGTGTGCGCGACAACCTGCAAATGGGCGCCTACACCCGATCCGATCGGGACGGAATTGCGCGCGACCTGGAAACTGTATTCAATTATTTCCCCATTTTGCGGGAACGCGCGGCGCAACCCGCCGGTTTGCTGTCGGGTGGGCAGCAGCAGATGTTGGCCATTTCGCGTGCTCTGATGGCCAACCCCGATTTGATCCTGCTGGACGAACCCAGCCTGGGCCTCAGCCCCAAACTCACCAAAGAAATCTTTGAAATTGTGGTTCGTATCAACCGCGAACGCGGAACCACCATTCTGCTGGTTGAGCAAAACGCCAATATGGCGCTCAACGCATCCGACTACGGCTATGTTTTGGAGAACGGCCGTATCGTCATGGAAGACACGTGCGCGCACTTGCGTGAAAAGGACGATATCAAGGAGTTTTACTTGGGCCTCAAAGAAGACGGCGTGCGCGGCGAACGCCGTTGGAAAAAGAAGAAGACCTGGAGGTAAAAAAGCATGTCAAAACTCTGGGACACCTCTTCCATCCAACCCTGCAACGACATCGTCTTGGCAGGGGACACCATACCCGCGCTGTTCTGGAATGGCGTCACCCAGCGAGGGCCCAATGTCTGGATGCGTCAAAAGCATCTGGGCCTTTGGCGCAGTTGGACCTGGACGCAGACGGCCGAAGCCGTGCGAGAAATCGCAGCAGGTCTGCTTAGTTTGGGTTTTGCCAAGGGAGAGTGCGCGTCCATATTGGCCAACACCGTCGTCGAATGGGTTCTTGCCGATCTGGCCGTGCTGTCTGCCGGGGGTGTCTCCAACGGCATCTACCCGACCGATGCGCCATCTCAAGTGCACTACCTGTGTGCGGATTCCAACACGGCGATTCTGTTTGTAGAAGATGACGAGCAGTTGGATAAAGCATTGGAAGTAAGGGCGCAACTGCCAGGGCTTCGTAAAATTGTCGTGTTTGACATGGAAGGTTTACGCGAACTGAATGACCCTGGCGTCATCAGCCTGGACACCCTGCGCGTCGTCGGACGAGATTATCTTGAAAAAAATCCCGGTGCGGTAGAGCAGCGCGTCGCAACTTGCAAGCCTACTGACCTTGCCATTCTGGTCTATACCTCCGGTACGACAGGCAAGCCCAAGGGCGCCATGCACCTGCACCAAGGCCTCGTCTTTACGCTACACGGCTACAACACACTGGTTGCGCAAGACGAGCGCGATGAGCGGATGTGCTTTCTGCCGCTATGCCACATAGCCGAACGCATGGGCGGTGAGTATTTTGCAATGTACACCGGCGCCAAGCTCAACTTTGTTGAGAACCCCGAGACCATTCCCGAAAACGTACGGGAAATCGCTCCTACAGTGTTCACAGCCGTGCCCCGCGTGTGGGAGAAGTTTTACTCGGGCGTAATGATTTCGCTCAAGGAAGCGGGTTGGCTGCAGCAAGCGGTTTATGGCTGGGGCATTGGTGTGGGCACCCGTATTGCCGATCGAGTACTTGCAGGCCAATCCGTTAGCAGTTGGCTCAAAGTGCAGTTCACTTTGGCCCAATGGCTGGTACTAAACAACGTTCGCAAACTCATCGGCATACACCGTGCACGCTTTTTGGTAACGGGAGCAGCGCCCATTTCGCCCGACCTGGTGCGCTGGTATCTGGCCTTGGGTGTACCCATGCTCGAAGTCTGGGGTATGACCGAAACCTGCGGCGCATCAACGGGTGTACCGGCCAGCAAGATGAAGCCTGGTTCCATCGGCCCTGCGGCCGGATACAACGAAATGCGACTGGACCCCGCGACGGGCGAGATTTTGGTGCGCGGCAAGAACGTGTTTGCTGGCTACCTCAATCTGCCCGGGAAAACCGCAGAAGCTTTGGACAAAGACGGTTGGCTACATACCGGCGACGTAGGCGTCGTGGACTCCGACGGCTTCTACAGCATCACGGACCGCATGAACGACATCATCATTACAGCGGGCGGCAAAAATGTGACCCCCAGCGAGTTGGAAAACGACCTCAAGTTCTCACCCTACATCACCGACGCGGTGGTTATCGGTGACAAGCGGCCTTACCTGACCGTTATCATCATGATCGATCAGGAGAACGTTGAAAAATTTGCACAAGATGCCGACGTACCTTTCGGCAACTACGCATCATTGACGCAGGCCGACGCCGTACAGGCGTTGATCCAGTCTGAACTGGACCGTGTGAACCAAAAGTTTGCCCGGGTTGAGCAGTTGAAAAAGTTTTTTCTGCTCGCGACCCAGTTAACCGCTGAGGACGAAGAGCTGACGCCCACGATGAAGCTCAAGCGCAAGCTGGTCGAAAAAAAATACGCCGCACACATCGATGCGATGTATTCCTAAATCTATTTCACCCTAACTTTTTAACCGTTCCTTTGACCATGAAAATCAAAACTTCCCTCGCCATCGCGGCCCTCACGCTCAGCAGCGGCATTGCCTTTGCGCAGCAAGGCATCAGCAAAGATGAAATACTGATCGGCACAATCCAAGACCTATCAGGCCCACTAGCGGGTTACGGAAAACAGGCCCGAAATGGCATGAAGATGGCCATCGAAGAGATCAATGAATTGGGTGGCATCGACGGCCGCAAAATTAAATTGCTGGTAGAAGACTCTGGCTACGACCCCAAGAAGGCGATTCTGGCTGCGCAGAAGCTGGTCAATCAAGACAAAATTTTTATGATGTTGGGACACATTGGTACGGCGCAAAACGAAGCCGCCATGCCGATCCAGTTTGAAAAGGACGTCATCAACTTTTTCCCGCTTACCGCAGCGCGCTCCATGTACGAGCCGTTCCATCGGCTTAAATTCTCAACGCTACCGACCTATTACGAACAGATTCATGCATCCTTGCCACGTTTGGTCCGCCAGAAAAACGTGACCAAAGTCTGCGCTATTTACCAAGATGACGACTTTGGCCAAGAAGTCTTGCAAGGCGCCCAAGAAGGTCTCAAGGCAGTCAAACTGACACTCACCGACAAGGCTTCGTTCAAGCGTGGAGCGACCGACTTCTCCTCGCAAGTCGCCAAAATGCAGTCCAGCGGATGCGAACTGGTCGTGCTGGGAACCATCATCCGCGAAACTATTGGCACGATAGGCACCGCACGCAAGATGGGCTATAACCCGATCTTTATGGGCTCTAGTGCGGCCTACACGGACATCATCCCCAAACTGGGGGGCAAAGCCATGGATGGCTTCTATGCGACTATGACCGCACAATTCCCTTACGCGGATGATCCTTCACCGGCCGTACGTCGCTGGGCCGCCAAATACCGTACGGAGTTCAACGAAGAGCCTTCCACCATTTCCGTGTTTGGCTATTCAACCATCAATGTGTTTGCCACAGCGATGCGCGACGTGGGTAGCCGTCCCAGCACGTCCAAGTTCATTCGCGCCATGGAATACATCAAGATCCCAGGTGACATGTTTGGTTCGCCCCCGCTGAAGTTCACACCCACACGCCGTCTGGGTAGCGATGAATCGCGTTTGTCCGAAATCCAGAATGGCCGCTGGAAAGTCGTCATCGACTACAACGGCAACTAAAAAAGTCACCCTTCCGCCACTCACCCCAACCCCCGTGCAACAGGAGACACAGTATGTATTTCAAGACTGCCATAACGCTTGCCACACTCGCACTTGCCACCACCGTCACTGCGACAGCCGCACCGGCTGGCGGTATGCAAGGTGTCAGCAAAGATGAAATTTTGCTGGGCTCCATCCTGGACCTGTCAGGCCCCATAGCCGGGTTTGGCAAACAGGCCCGCTTGGGCATGTTGTTGGCGGTGGACGAGATCAATGAGCAAGGCGGCATCAACGGCCGCAAGCTCAAACTGATTGTTGAAGACTCGGCCTACGATCCCAAGAAGGCTGTTTTGGCCGCGCAAAAGTTGGTCAACCAAGACAAGATATTCATGATGGTTGGCCACATCGGCACGGCGCAAAACATGGCCGCCATGCCAGTGCAGTTTGAAAAGGATGTCATCAACTTCTTCCCCATCACCGCTGCGCGTGAGATGTATGAGCCGTTCAACCGGCTCAAATATTCGTATGCTGCGACCTACTTCGACCAGATGCGCAATGCAGTGCCCAAGTTGGTCAAGGAAAAGGGGCTCAAGAAGGTTTGCACCATGTACCAAGACGATGACTTTGGTCTGGAAGTGCTCAAGGGCGGCGAGGCCGGCCTGAAGACGCTGAACATGGAGTTCACCGAAAAGACCTCTTACAAGCGTGGCGCTACCGATTTTTCGTCGCAAGTTTCCAAAATGCAGGCAAGCGGCTGCGAAATGGTCGTGCTGGGCACCATCATCCGCGAGACCATTGGTGCCATTGGAACCGCACGCAAGCTGGGTTTTAACCCCATTTTCTTGGGCTCCAGCGCTGCATATACGGATCTGATTCACAAGCTGGGCGGTAAAGCCATGGACGGCCTGTACGCCACCATGACCGTTCAAAACCCCTACTTGGATGAAGCTTCGCAACCCATTCGGTTCTGGGCCAGCAAATACAAGACAAAGTTCAACGAAGACCCGACTGTATTTTCGGTCTATGGTTACACCATCATCACCAGCTTTGCCAAAGCGGCCGCCGCGGCTGGCAAGAACCTGACCACCGAAAGCTTCATCAAGGTTATGGATCACATGACCATAGAGCCAGATTTCTTTGGCGGTGCGGTACAAACTTTCACAGCAACCAAGCGTCTGGGCAGCGATGCGTCACGCCTGTCGCAAATTACTGATGGCAAGTGGAAAACAGTTTCCGACTATTTCGGCGGCACTGCCGTTCCTACAGTTAAAAAGTAAGAGCGCAACTACTGGGTGCACTCCTCCGACAGGTACGCAAGCTCTCCTAATCGGTTCGAATCTACCCGGGCAGAGAGTTTGCGCTTAGGCCCGCGGTAGGCATCGAAGAGCGCTTGGTGTGCATCCAAAGACAGATCGCCTTGCCGGGTGTAGTACTTGCTCACCCAGGCGAGCAAAAACTCCAGTTTCACATCTTGCTCGTGTTTGGAAGCGTACTTGTGTGGTTCCCAGGGGCGGCTGCGGCAGTTGGACAAGCATGCTGCTTCGCCTGGCTCAACGAACAACAACAATGGCGCATGTTGCAAGGTAGCCTCTATCAACTTGCTGTAGCACCCTTCGATCACCCAATCGGTTCGTGCGTTGCAGAAACGGGCGACGTCGCGTAAGGCAATTTCCTCTCCCCGCGGCACTGCAATCTTCCGGGGCTCCCAGGCTACCGTGTCCAGATCGAGCGCACGCATTCCATATGTCGAAGCAAACGCCCGTGCCAACGTGGATTTGCCAGAGCCTGAATTTCCAAAAATCGCAATGCGCATGGGATCGTTCTTGATTACTGATGGAGGGGCTGCATCGCAATGCCCGGTGGATTGGGGTGAAAACGGGCCATTGCAGAAACCCGCATAGTGCCTTCAATGGCAAAACCAAATTTCTCATAAAACCGAATAGCCTTCGCATTATCGGTGTAGACGTTCAATGCAAGGTGCAGGGCCCCAAACCAATCGTCTGTACTGTCGCACTCTGCAGGTATCTACGCGCCAACGACGTCCTGACTCTGCGCTTATGACAATACCGAGATGCCCAGTGTTAAGGCAGCGGCCTCTTGCAAAGCGGCGCGGCGAACGGCGATGGACATGGTCTAAAACTCCGCAACAGCGGTCTGAAGAAAAGACTCCGTTTGCATCAGGAAACGATATAGGCCCCTGAGCCCGTGGACAGCAACTTGCCATCTACCCCCAGAAACTCCATCCGCGTGGATGCCACGCGCGATCCCAAACGCATGACTTCGGCCCGCAACTCAAAGCGCTCGCCAATGCCGGGGCGCAGGTAATCGATGCGCAGGTCGATCGTCCCCAGTTTGCCGAAGCGGTGAAGGCGCTGCAGCGGCGCCTCGTCCATATGGCGCGCACCTATCGCCGCCATTACCGCCAAGCCACCCATCGCGTCCAGCCCCGCACTGATGACGCCACCGTGGATGCGGTTGAAGCTGTAATGGCCCACCAACTCTGGTTTCATGGCGATGTGGGCTACGACCTGCTCGGGCTTGATGGATGCGATCTTCAGGCCCAGCACGCTGTTGAAGACGATGGACTCTTCAAAAATCTTGGTAAGGCCTTGCAAAAACTCGGGCTCAAATTGGATGACTTCTGCTGCATCAGCGTTCGTTGTGGTTAGTTTAGACATGGTGCAGTATCAGATATTCAACTGACGCGAAGCCAACTCTTTCATGATTTCTTCGGCACCACCGCCAATCATCATGACCTTGACCTCGCGGTAAATGCGCTCCGATGCTGTGCCGCGCATAAAGCCCATGCCACCCAATATCTGCACGCCTTGGTCTGCGCAGAACTGCATGGTTTGCGTGGCGTGGTTTTTTAGCAGGCAGACCTGCGCCACCCATTCCGCGCCCTTGGCGGACTTGTCGCCGCGGTCACCCGCGTCGGCGCGCACGCTCACCGCATTCAGCCAAGCCCGCGTCGACTCAATGCGCATCTTCATGTCCATCAGCTTGTGGCGAATCACCTGGTGGTCTACCAGCGCGGTGCCAAAGGTCTTGCGCTGCTGCGCCCAAGCCAGCGCTTCGTCGTAACAGCATTCGGCAAAGCCCAGCGCCATGGCAGACATGGAGAGACGCTCGCCGTTGAAGTTGGTCAAGATCATCTTGAAGCCAGAGCCCTCTTCGCCCACCAGATTGCCCACTGGCACACGCACGCCGTCAAAGCGGATCTGTGCCGTGTCTGAGCACAGCCAGCCCATCTTCTTGAGCGGGCTGCGGGTCAGGCCCACCGCGTCACCCGGCACCATCAACATCGAGATACCCATCGGGCCCTTGTTCTGCAAATCGGTACGCACGGCGACCGTGATCCAATCGGCCCGCACGCCCGAGGTGATGAAGACCTTTTCACCATCGACTACATACTCGCCTCCATCCAGGCGCGCTGTGGTTTTGAGCGCTGACACATCCGTGCCGCCACCGGGCTCAGTGATGGCCAGCGCAGCGATCTTCTTGCCGCTCAATACATCTGGGATCACCTTTTGCTGCAACGCAGGGCTGCCATGCCGCACCACAGGCGGCAGACCAATGTTGTGACTGAACAGGCTGGCCATCAGGCCGCCGCTGCCGCCGTAGCGGGCCAACGCAATCGTCATGGCGTTGCGCACGCTCCAGGGCGCAGGAGTGCCGCCCAAAGCCTCGGGGTAGCCCATGGCCAGCCAGCCCAATTCTGCGGCGCGCTGGTACAGCGCACGCGGGAACTCGCCCGCTTCTTCCCACACCTCCAAATGCGGCTTGACCTCGGTCTGCACGAAGCGGCGCACGCCGTCTTCGATGGCGGCTATGTCTTCTGCACCCATGGCGAGATCGTTCATGGCTTGAGCGCTCATGCAGTCTTGCGCTTGGCCACGCCCATCGTCTTGGCGATGATGCCCATCATCACCTCGTCAGCACCGCCGCCAATCGAACCCAGCCGACCATCACGGAACAACCGCGCTACCTTGTTCTCCCACGTGTAGCCCATGCCGCCCCAAAACTGCAGGCAGCCATCGGCCACGATGCGATTCAAGCGCCCGGCCTTGAGCTTGGCCATGGATGCCAACTCCAACACATCTTGCCCGCTGACATACAACTCGCAGGCGCGGTAGGTCAGTGCACGCAGGGCTTCGACTTCGGTCTTCATCTCCGCCAGCTTGAACTGCACCCACTGCTGGTCGGCCAGTGTGGCGCCGAACATCTTGCGCTCTTGTGCCCACTCCACCGTCCACTGGATGCAGTTGTTCAGTGATTGCAGCCCGCTGGCGGCACACCACAGGCGCTCTTCCTGGAACTGCTGCATTTGGTAGACAAAGCCGGCACCCTCTTGTCCGATCAGGTTGCGCTGTGGCACGCGCACTTCATCGAAATAGATGAGGCCCGTGTCGCTGCTGTGCATGCCGATCTTCTTGATCTTCTGCGCGACCTCGATGCCTTTGCGCAGCTTGCCGTTCTCGCGCATCGGCACCATCACCAGGCTCTTGTTCTTGTGCGCGGGACCGTCACCCGTGTTAACCAGCATGCACATCCAGTCGGCCTGCAGGCTGTTGGTGATCCACATTTTTTGGCCGGTGATGACATAGTCGTCGCCATCTTTGCGTGCGCGGCTGGTGATGGCGGACACATCGCTGCCTGCACCGGGCTCGCTCACGCCGATGCATCCCACTGCATCACCGGCAATGGCTGGCACCAAAAACTCTTTCTTCAACTCCTCACTGCCAAAACGCGCCAGCGCGGGCGTGCACATATCGGTTTGCACACCAATGGCCATAGGCACGCCACCGCAATCGATGTGGCCCAGCGCTTCGGCCATCGCCATGCCGTAGGAATAGTCCAGCCCCATGCCGCCATAGGCCTCAGGTTTGGTCACACCCAGCAAGCCCAGGCTGCCCATTTTTTTGAAAACTTCGTGGGCAGGAAACTGTTCAGCCGCCTCCCATTCGTCAACATGGGGGTTGATCTCTGCGTCGATGAAACGTTTGAGGGTCTTCTGAATTTCGAGGTGTTCGTGGGTGAATTGCATAGTGTTGGTTTAGGCTTGAATGGCGTTGGACATCGTCATTGGGAAAAGATCTTTGGCGTTTGGGCCCTATGAAAACCATTGAAAGGATTGACCGCATCACGCGCCTGCACGGCCGCATCGGGCACGCGCATGGGGTAGCCACTGCGGGCTTGGGGCCGCGCGCCATCGATGCGCAAGGTGGTGCCGCTGATGAACGATGCCGCTGGGCTCAATAGAAACACAATGCCAGCTGCCGTCTCTGCTTCGGTGCCAAAACGGCCGGCAGGTATGGTCTTGGCCATCTCGCGGATCATGGGCGCCATCTC
>JBDTAG010000047.1:0-5658 GCA_039924745.1 Rhodoferax sp. | reverse complement strand
TGCTGGGCCTGGAGGCCGCCAACGGCCTGATGCTGCGCGGCATGACCGTGACCGTGGTGCATGTGATGCCCACGCTGATGGAGCGCCAATTGGATTCCGTGGCCGGCAAGATGTTGCAAAAGTCGCTGGAAGACCGGGGCCTGAAGTTTTTGATTGGTGCGCAAACCCAGGGCTTGGTGGGTAATGAGAGCGGGCGTGTTAAGGCGATCCAGTTCAAGGACGGCACCGAGGTTGCCGCCGATCTGGTCGTCATGGCCGTGGGCATTCGCCCCAACACTGAGCTGGCCGAGAAGATGCGCCTACATTGCAACAAGGGCATCGTCGTCAACGACACCATGCAAACCACCACCGACGCGCGCATCTACAGCGTCGGCGAATGCGCAGCCCACCGCGGCATTGCTTACGGCTTGGTAGCACCACTGTTTGAACAAGCCAAGGTCGCAGCCAACCACCTGGCGCAATTCGGCATTGGCCGCTACATGGGCTCGCTGACATCGACCAAGCTCAAGGTCACCGGCATCGACCTGTTCAGCGCGGGCGATTTCACCGGCGGCGACGGTACCGAAGAGCTGGTCATGAGCGACCCCTATGGCGGTGTCTACAAAAAGCTGGTCATCAAGGACGACAAACTGGTCGGCGCCTGCCTGTATGGCGACACGGTGGACGGCAGCTGGTACTTCAAGCTGCTGCGAGATGGCCGCAGCATCAGCGATATCCGCGACAAGCTGATGTTTGGCGAGTCCAACATCGGCGATGCTGGCCACGAAGGCCACAGCAAGGCCGCCACCATGCCCGACAGCGCGGAGGTCTGCGGTTGCAACGGCGTCACCAAGGGCACCATCTGTAAAGCGATTCGTGAGAAGGGTCTGTTCACACTCGACGAGGTCAAAAAGCACACCAAGGCCAGCGCGTCTTGCGGTTCGTGCACCGGCCTGGTGGAGCAGATCATCATGTTCACTGCGGGTGGCGACTACTCGGCCACACCCAAGACCAAGGCCATGTGCAGTTGCACCGACCATGGCCACCAGGCCGTGCGCGATGCCATCCGCAACAACAAGCTGCTGACCATCGCCAGCGTGTTCAACTTCATGGAGTGGAAGACGCCCAACGGGTGTGCATCGTGCCGCCCTGCTGTCAACTACTACCTTATCTCTACGTGGCCAAAGGCCGCCAAGGACGACCCGCAAAGCCGTTACATCAACGAACGCAGCCACGCCAACATCCAGAAGGATGGCACCTATAGCGTCATCCCCCGCATGTGGGGCGGTGAGACCACGGCCAGCGAGCTGCGCCGCATTGCCGACGTGGTGGACAAGTACAAGATACCTACCGTCAAGGTCACAGGCGGCCAGCGCATCGACTTGCTGGGCGTGAAGAAAGAAGACCTGCAAAACGTGTGGAAAGACATTGGCATGCCAAGCGGCCACGCCTATGCCAAGGCCCTGCGCACGGTCAAGACCTGCGTGGGCAGCGAGTGGTGCCGCATGGGCACGCAAGACAGCACGCAAATGGGCAAGGACCTGGAGCGCGCGATGTGGCGCATGTATGCCCCGCACAAGGTCAAGTTTGCCGTGTCGGGCTGCCCGCGCAACTGTGCCGAGTCTGGCATCAAGGACGTGGGCATCATCGGCGTGGACAGCGGCTGGGAGATGTATATCGCTGGCAACGGCGGCATCAAGACCGAGGTGGCGCACTTCTTGGTCAAGGTCAAGACCAGCGAAGAGGTGCTGGAGTACACCGGTGCCTTCTGCGAGCTGTACCGCCAAGAGGGCTGGTACCTGGAGCGCACCGTGCACTACGTGAACCGCGTGGGCCTGGACCATGTGAAGAAGCGCATCTTGGAAGACGCTGAGGGCCGCAAGGCGCTGTGGGAGCAACTGCAATTTGCGTTGGAAGGCGAGCCTGACCCATGGTTCGACTTCAAGGAAGCGTCGGTGGACACACGCCAATTTACCGCCCTGCCCGTTTGAATAAAGTCTATTGATAAAAACTGCCTCTAGCCCTCGTGCAATATACGTATGTAGCTACAAAAGGAATAGCAAAATGAATATATGGACCCCTATTTGCAAAGTAGACGACATCCCCGTGCTGGGTGCGCGCCGCGTGGCCCGCGGCCAGGGGCTGGATGTGGCCGTGTTTCGCAACGATGCGGGTGACGTGTTTGCGCTGTTGGATCGCTGCCCGCACAAAGGCGGGCCGCTGTCGCAAGGCATTGTGTTCGGTACCAGCGTGGCCTGCCCGTTGCACAATTGGACCATTGGCCTGTGCGATGGCCAGGCTTCGGCACCTGACGAGGGCTGCACCCCCAAGTTCGCCGTGCAGGTGGTAGACGGCCAGGTGTCGCTGAAGACGGCCGAACTGGCCAGCCACGCCATCGACCAAACCCGCCCGATCGCCGGGCCCAAGAACGGCCGCAAGGATTTGGCCACAGCATGATCAACTTCGACGCCGCCCGCGACACAAAATCCACCTGCCCCTATTGCGGGGTGGGCTGCGGCGTCATCATTGAATCCTCTGGCAACCAGATCACCGGTGTGCGCGGCGACCCGGATCACCCGGCCAATTTCGGGCGGCTGTGCACCAAGGGCTCTACCCTGCACCTGACCGCCACTGCGGCCATCACACAGCAGACGCGTTTGCTGCAACCGATGCGCCGCGAGCATCGGGGCCAAAGCGCCAAACCCGTGTCGTGGAATGCCGCACTCGATTTCGCCGCCGAAGGCTTTGCCCAGATCATCCGCGAGCACGGCCCCGACGCAGTCGGCTTATATGTATCGGGCCAGTTGCTGACCGAAGACTATTACGTCTTCAACAAACTGGCCAAGGGCCTGATCGGCACCAACAACATCGACACCAACTCGCGCCTGTGCATGAGCAGCGCCGTGGCCGGCTACAAGCAGACGCTGGGTGCCGATGCACCGCCGGCCTGCTACGACGATGTCAACCACGCGCAGTGCATCTTCATCACCGGCTCCAACACGGCCTTTGCCCACCCCATCTTGTTCCGGCGCATCGAAGATGCCAAAAAGGCCAACCCACGCCTGCGCATCGTCGTGTGCGACCCGCGCGCTACCGACACGGCCAGCATTGCTGACTTGCACCTCGCGATACAGCCCGGCACCGATGTGATGCTGTTCAACGGCATGCTGCATATCATGGCGTGGGAAGGCTGGCTGGACAGCGACTTTATCGAACAACACACGCAAGGCTTTGACGCACTCAAGGCTACGGTGCGCGACTACACGCCCGACGTGGTAGCCCAGGCGTGTGGAATCAGCAAAGACGCCTTGTTAGAAGCCACGCGCCTGATTGCCGGCGTGCAGACGAGCGGTGCGCGCACACCCACGCTGAGCCTGTATTGCCAGGGGCTGAACCAGTCCAGCAGCGGCACGGCCAAGAATGCCGCGCTCATCAACCTGCATCTGGCCACTGGTCAGATCGGCAAGCCCGGCGCAGGACCGTTTTCTTTAACAGGTCAGCCCAATGCCATGGGCGGGCGCGAGGTGGGTGGCCTTGCCAATTTGCTCAGCGCCCACCGCGACCTGGCCAACCCTGAACACCGCGCCGAAGTGGCAGCTTTGTGGGGCATACCTTCGGTTCCTGAGAAACCCGGCAAGACGGCGGTAGAGATGTTCCAGGCCGCCGCCGATGGCGAAATCAAAGCGCTGTGGATTGCCTGCACCAACCCGGCCCAAAGCATGCCCGACCAGGCCACCGTGCGCCGCGCGCTGGAACGCGCCGAGCTGGTCATCGTGCAAGAAGCCTTCTCGACCACCGCCACCTGCCGCTACGCCGACCTGCTGCTGCCCGCCACCACCTGGGGCGAGAAAGACGGCACCGTTACCAACAGCGAACGCCGCATCAGCCGCGTGCGCCCAGCCGTAGCCACACCGGGAGAAACACGGCACGATTGGTCTATCGCAGTCGACTTCGCCCATCGGTTGGAGGCCATCCTCCCCGTTCGGGCAGAGCCTGTCGAAGCCCTTCGACCCGCTCAGGGCGAACGGAGTCTGTTCCCCTACCCCACCCCCGAATCCATCTGGAACGAGCACCGTGAAAGCACGCGGGGCCGCGACCTGGATATCACCGGTCTGTCCTACGCCATGCTGGATGCGCAAGGCCCGCAGCAATGGCCGCTGCCCGAGGGACAAACCACCGGCACGCAGCGCCTCTACGAAAACGGCATCTTCCCCACCGCCGACGGCAAGGCCAAATTCGCCAACACCGAATACAAGCCCGTGGCCGAGCCGCGCGAGGCGCGCTACCCGTTGTCCCTCAACACCGGCCGCCTTCGCGACCAGTGGCACGGCATGAGCCGCACCGGCACGCTGGGCCGCTTGTTCGGCCACGTGGCCGAGCCCCGCATCGAAATGAATGCGCAAGACATGGAACGCCGCCAGTTGAAAGACGGCGACCTGGTGCACGTCACCGGCAAGCGCGGCTCCATCGTCGTGCCGGTGATGGCCAGTGCATCGCTGGCGCCCCAGCAGACCTTTATGGCCATGCATTGGGGCGAAGAATTTTTGAGCGGTGCCAGCAGCAATGGCGAACGGCTGGCCGGTGTGAACGCACTGACCATTCCGGCCTACTGCCCCAAATCCAAACAACCCGAGTTCAAGCACGCCGCCATCAAGGTGTTAAAGGCCGAACTGCCCTGGTCGCTGTTGGGCATCGCCTGGTTGCCAGATGACGTAGCGCTACAGGCTCGCGAGGAACTCAAGGCGCTGATGGTGAAATTCACATTCGCCAGCTGCACTCCCTTTGGCCGTGAGCGCAGCGGCCTGCTGTTCCGCGCTGCCGCCTACGATCTGCCGGACGACTCCGTACTGAGCCGCATAGAAACGCTGCTGGGACTAAATGGCGCCGATGTGCTGCGTTATGCCGACAAGAAACGTGGCCAGCGGCGTGCCGTGCAACTACTGCCCGCTACTGACGCGGGCGGCGCCAAGGGTGAGACCCGGCTCAACGCCTTCTTGCTGGCTGGCGACACCAGCGCGCAAAGCTGGATCAAGACACTGTTGCAAGACGAACTGCCTGCCCAAACCTATGGCCGCATGCTGCTGGTGCCGGGCGCCAAGCCGCCGGTCGCAGTGCAATCGCGCGGTAAGCAGATCTGCACCTGCTTCAACGTGACCGACGCCGACATCACCACGCAACTAGCTCAGTGCCAAGGCAACGAAGACCAACTCCTGGCGCAACTGCAAAGTGCGCTGAAGTGCGGCACCAACTGCGGCTCTTGCTTGCCCGAGGTCAAGCGCATGGTGCGTCTGCCGCCTATCGCTTCAAAGTTGCGATTGCTGACGTAGCCCAGAAGGGAAAAAAACCGCTCGATGGAACGGTTCGAACAAGCGCCCAACCCTCCACGGTCATCAATTGACTTTGCACTCAGCCGCCGGTTCCACCCGTAGAAATGCGTTGTGGCATCGTGTGTGCGTTGTTCCTGACCTCGTCAATCATCTGCTGGCGCTCCGCTTCGGTCTTTCGAGCTTCGCATGTAAGTACGGGAATGTTGGATCCGATCCGATACTCGCGAACACAAACCGGTTTTGAATCGACTGCAACCTGTTTCTCGGGGCTCACTGCACACCCCCCCATCAACACGAGTAGATAGATAAAAAACAGTCTGGTCTTTGTCATGTGAATTCCGATGTGTTATTG
>JBDTAG010000046.1:0-3635 GCA_039924745.1 Rhodoferax sp. | reverse complement strand
ACATGCTGCAGCAACACGACCAAGGGTGCCAGCGTGCCCCATAAGAAAATGGCGCCAAGCGCGAAGAACGTTGCGGTGCGGTTAGAACTCATGCAGTGATTCTATGGATCAGGTGCGGTAGCATCCCCGCTATGCGGCAGCACTGCCGCCCGACCACATTCTGTAAAGCCCATTTCAGTGACCGAAGAACTCCAAAAAATCCAAGAACCCCGCCAATGGCGCGACGCCGGCTGGACCGCACAAGTCATCAAGAACGAAGACGATGACGGATGGGCTGTCGCCATGACCAAAGAAGGTGCGGCAGAGCCCGCCCTGGTTGGCCCCTGGACCATGGGGCGCGACAAAAAGAACCCCAAGCCGCTGGACAGCGCCGCCTTCAACACGCTGGTCAAAACCGCCAGTGAGTTCGTGCGCCGCAGCGAGCAGCAGCTCCACGCGTCCCTGCACCAGAGCATTGCAGTCACCGTGGGCGAAGCGCGCATCACCGTGTCGCTGGACATCGTGCCGGACGAAGAAAACCCTTATGCCACGCTGAGCGCAGTCGATGATGGCGGCGACGCGCTGGCTGAAGTGCGGGTGGCACCGTCCTTCAAGCTGAACCGCAGCAGCGCGGTTGCCTGGGCCGAAGGCGGGTTTGCCAAGCCTGCGACACGTTGATGCAGCATCCCTGCGGCAGGCGTCGCGCAGGCTCAGTTCGGCTTAAATACTGTTGAGTCGGCGTGCGTTTTCGGTAGTGGTAATCATATTTACCGGCTCCTGCAATTCGACCATAGCTGACATTGGGCTCGCTGGATTCAATCTTCACTTTCGAGCCAAAGGAGACTTCGGGTTGTCAATTTTTGCTACCAGGAAACCGCCATTAATTTTCACAATTGTCGGGGCATGTATGCTGCAATGGCCGACGTAGCCCCACAGAGACAGCAGCCGTCCGATTGGATGACTGGTTACGTTTGATCCGGGTAATAGTGACGCTCGACATAGCAAGTTACCTGATGGAAAGCATACCCACCGATACCCCCACCGATAGCTGCAAAAACCCCCGGATGCCCAAAGAATCTTTGCCCGACAAGGCTGCCAAGGGCCGAACAGGCTGCAAGTAGTAAGAGAGCACACCAAGTCTCCCAATGTAAGTAAACGCGTTTTTTACGATGTTTCGAGATGAGATTCATAAGTTTCGTATTGCAATGTAGTTAGGTCAGCCCGGTGGATACATCCGGAGCGCGACGATACATCTTTTTTGAAAAACAGCGCAACTCGTTGGCTCGATCAGGTTCGCGAGCGAGTTCGATACATGCACTATAGTTTGAAGACCGAGAAGGCTTACCTGTATTGGGCCCGCCTTTTCGTGCGCTGGAGTGCAACCCGACCCGGAGGCATCCGTCACCAGCGAGACATGCGCGTCTATGACGTTGAGGCATTTCTGTCCAAGTTAGCCAATGAACGCAAGCTATCGGCCTCCACCCACAACCAAGCGCTCAACGCAATCCTTTTTTGTACCGAGAAGCGTTGAACATCGTTTTCCCATCGTTTTGATCAAAGACAAGGTGGCAAGCCTTTTGGTGCAGATGGATGACATTACCAGCCATGCTGACTCGCTTGCTCTATGGCACTGGCATGCGTTTGATGGAGGGCATTGTGGCGATTCCCAGACCAAGTAGAGAGCCATTCGTGGGGGTGTTGGCAGGCATATTCTATTTTGATTCTTTAGTGAGCTTCGGCCGATTGCACGTGGTTTGCAATAACGCCGCCTTTCTGACCTCATAAAATTCGTCATCATGGCTAAAAAACACAATGTCGAATTGCGCCCGGCCAAGGGCAAGGAGCTGGCTGCCATCGAAAATTTGATGCAGTTCTATTTGTACGACTTCAGCGAATTTTTGCCACTCCAGATTTCTGAAAATGGGTTATTCACCATTCGATCGAAGGCTAGCTATTGGGAAAAATCCACTACGTTGCCTTTCTTGATTTGGGTTGATGGTGAAATTGCGGGTTTCGTTACTGTGGACGATGAAACTCACTTTCCTAGTTCGCAATACAGCATAGGATATTTCTTTGTAAGTCGTCGGTTCAGAGGTCACGGTATTGGGGCGACCGTAGTAGCGAAACTGCTAAATCAGCTACCCGGTGAGTGGCAAATTTTTTACGTTACCAGTAACAGTACAGCGGCATCGTTTTGGGCCAAGACGATTTCTAGGCTTACCAATGCAGCCTTTACCGTGGATCCTGTTATTGAAGATGAGTATGAGTGCACCCTCTACAGGTTCACGTGGCGTGGCAACTAGCCATGACTTTCATGGCGCATCTGCTTTCATTGCCCTCGCGTCCTCAGGCGTGTCGCCAAAGATCTGCTCGATCCTGAAAGTCATTTGGATGACCGCTTTCTCATCTGTTGGGTGACTGGCCCATTCAAGTTGGCATGCTGGATTTGAAGGTCAACTAACTGCCAACCAGAATCATTCAACGGCGCGAATCGCTCCAAGAGCGCCTACCCGTCAGGTGTAATTCGTGAGCGTCAGGAACTGGTCCAAAGTGACTGACCGAACGACCGCAACGGCAGAATCGTCGGCGCAGGGTCGATACCTGGGCAACACAAGAATCCGAGTCGTAGTTGGTCCGCAACTACTGGAACGAATGTTCAACTAGCCTGAAATACGCCCCAGAAACGGGCTTGGGCGGCACAGGCCGAGTGTCTAGCTCATCGCCATGATTAATAGATACTTTTTTGTAAGTGCCTATCAATAAACAACTTTTCTCAAAAAATGAATAGATTTGCCAATAAATAATCTTCAAAATCAGGACTCGGCTAGAGCGCGCGCACTCCTTCAGTCCGACAGCGGCCGCAGCAACTCTGCCAAATCGCCTTCCGTAAACAGCGGCTGCTTGCGCCCCGTAGCGCCGCTGTACATGGCGTCGGCCAGTGCGGCCTTGCGCTCTTGCAGCGCCAAGATGCGCTCCTCAATCGTGCCCTGCGCCACCAGTTTGTAGACGAACACGGTGTGCGTCTGGCCGATGCGGTGGGCGCGGTCAGTGGCCTGGTTTTCGGCGGCCGGGTTCCACCACGGGTCGTAGTGGATCACCGTGTCAGCCTGCGGCAGGTTCAGGCCCACGCCGCCGGCCTTGAGGCTGATCAGAAAGATGGGCACGGCGCCGCTGGTGAACTGCGCGATCAGTGCGTCGCGGTTCTGGCTCTGGCCGGTGAGCTTGACCCAAGGGATGTCGCGTTGCTTCAGCTCGGCTTCGATCAGCGTCAGCATGCTGGTGAACTGCGAGAACAGCAAGATGCGCCGTCCCTCGGCCACCATCTCGGGTAGCAGCTCCATCAATTGCTCCAGCTTGGCCGAGGTCTTGACCTTTTGCGCTGCGGCCAGTTTGAGCAAGCGCGGGTCGCAGCAGACCTGGCGCAGCTTCAGCAGCGCGTCCAGGATGGTGATCTGCGACTTGGCCAGGCCCTTGGTGGTGAGGGCTTCGCGCACGGTTTTTTCCATGCCAAGCCGGATGGTTTCGTACAGGTCAGCCTGCTTGCCGCTCAGCGCCACGCGCTCGATCGTCTCCACCTTGGGCGGCAGTTCACTGGCCACCAGCGCCTTGGTCCGGCGCAGCATGAAGGGCGTGATGCGGGCACGCAACTGCTCCAT
>JBDTAG010000045.1:0-2718 GCA_039924745.1 Rhodoferax sp. | reverse complement strand
GCTAGCGGATAGATGTTCCCAAGACGACACCGCCCGGTTGATTCAGTCGCTACGATGGTTGCCGCCTAGCTAACAAAAACTGAGGAGACTGATTTGCCCAAGCTTCTAAAAACGGCCGCGTTGCTCGCCGCCATCCCCATGCTTCTGGCCGCCTGCGCCCAACCGGGGTCGATGGCCGAAGACACGCGCCCGCAGGATGCGCGCCACGACTTCGTGCCCGCCGCCGCCAACTCCAACTTCTTGGCTCTGCCGGACAGGACCACACCGACCGACCGCTGGAGCGGCGTTCTAAATGGCGCGGCCTACCGTATCGAGCTGCCCACCGGCAAATGGAACGGCAAGCTGGTGATGTATGCCCACGGCTATGCCGGCACAGGCCCCAATCTGGTGGTGCAAGACCCGCCGATACGGCGTTACTTGGTGGACAACGGCTACGCCTGGGCGGCGTCCAGCTACAGCAAAAATTACTACGACGTGCGCGCGGGTGTGGAAGACACCAACGCTTTGGCTCTGGCCTTCAACACTATCGCCGCTCAAAACGGCCGCCCCTTGCCAGCCCCCAGCAAGACCTACATCTTTGGCCGGTCCATGGGTGGCCATATCGCCGCTGCGGCGGTAGAGGCTGAGACGCTGGCTACTGCCAACCATAAGGTGCGTTACGACGGCGCCGTGCCCACGTGCGGTGTGGTTGACGACGATGGTCTGTGGGCCTACTTTGGCGGATACCAGTTGGCCGCGCAGCAATTGGCGGGTCTGCCTGCCGCGTCGCTACCCGTGACCAACTGGCCGCAGATCGTCGGCTACGTGCGCACCACGCTGTTCAACAGCACCAAGTCATTTGCCGCGCCCGCACCGCAGGGCATGCTGCTCAAAGACATCGTGATGAACCTCACCGGTGGCCCGCGTCCGCTGTTTGACCAAGGCTTTGCCAACGACGGATTGCAGAACGTGGTCTGGGGCGCATTTGGCGATGACGGAACCATCCGCGGCATCCTAAACGCCAATGTGGTCGACACACGCGGCGTGCACTACCGCTTTGATGCGCCCGAAGCGGTGGTGTCTGCGTTCAACGCGTCCATCGGCAAGTCCACCCCCGTGCCCGATGCCAACCGCCTGCGCCGCGATGGCCTGCGTTGGTTGCCCAAGGTGCAGGGCGATTTCTCGGTGCCGGTCCTGACCATCCACACGCTGGGCGACATGTATGTCCCCTTTGGCCTTGAGCAAAACTATTTGGCCCACGCAACGGCCAAGGGTCACGCCAACCTGCTGGTGCAACGTGCCATCCGCGCCCCCAGCCACTGCGACTTCACCGTGGCTGAGCAGGCCCGTGCGTTTGCAGATCTGGCGCGGTGGGTAGAGCAGGGCGTCAAGCCTGCGGGTGACGATGTAGCCACTGCTTCGACGGTTGCCAACGCCGCCTACGGCTGCACCTTCACCGACAACACCCTGGTCGGAGACGATGCTGCGGGCGTGAAGTCGTCGCGTGCGCCCGGAAAATTACCGGCCTGTCCAGCGGCCAAATAGTGACTGAAGCCCCTACGCCCGCCATCCGCGGCTACCACGCCCATGTGTATTTTGCGCAGGACACTATGGCGCAAGCCCGCGCCCTGTGCGAAGCGGCTGTGCAGCGCTTTGGCGTCGCCATGGGGCGTGTACACCAGCAGCCCGTGGGGCCGCACCCCGACTGGAGTTGCCAATTGGCGTTCAAGCCCGCGCTGTTTGCCGAAGTGATTCCATGGCTGGCCATGCACCGCGGTGGCTTGGTGGTGTTTGCCCACCCCATCAGCGACAACGAGCTGCTGGACCACCGTGACCGCGCGATCTGGATGGGCGCCGTGCGCCCGTTGGATCTGAACGTGTTGTCAACAGGCCCGGGCGACTTCGATCTCTAGTGTTGACGAGCTAACATCACAATTACTATCGAATTGATAGCTGTACCGCTATATTTCACGAGGGCTACAGCCCAGTTTTCCTTAAGGAATTTGGTCTACGCTGGTTTGCCGAACAACGCGTCGAAGCCCTCCACCGGCTCAAAGCGCTTGTTGCGGTACATCAGCCGCGTCACACCGGGAAGCGCTTGGCGCGCGACCGAATGCCGGGGGTCGCCCGGGTAGCACAGCACGCGCGTGCCATCTTCATCAAACGACTCGGGCAGCACCACCGGTGGCAATTGCGCACGCGCCGCATCCATCACGCTGGCGACGCTGCGGTGGCGTGACAGGTGCGACAGGCTCATGATCTGCGGCGGCGCCAGTTCGATCTGGCCGTTCCAATACTGTTCAAGCGCAGTGCGCGGCGCTAGCCACGCGCTTTCGGTTGCCTCGTAGTTGTCGTGGATAGCCTCTTGTTCGGGCGGCACGGCGGCTACAAAGAAGCGGGTATCAAAACGCTTGTTGGTGATCGACGGCATGCGGGGCGTGATCCAGCGGCTCCACGGCAGCACGTTGCGGGTTTGCAGCCGCACTTGCAGCTCGGCCAGCAGTTGGTTGAACGGTTTGGCGGTGTCGTGCAGCAAGGCGGCGCGGGCGGTGGCTATGTCGGGGGTGAACAGCACGCGCGATTCTTCGAACGCCTCGCGCAATGCCGCTACGTACAAACCAGTGGCTGTGCCGAGGGTGAGGTCGGGTTCGCCTAACGCAGCGTGCATGGCGGTGGGGTCTTGGTCTAAATGAATCTGGTAGTCCAGCAGGCTGTCTTGCGCATCCAACTTGCCGCCGG
>JBDTAG010000044.1:0-5144 GCA_039924745.1 Rhodoferax sp. | reverse complement strand
GGTCATGGCCAGCGCAGCTTCGCTCTCGATCACCAAGTCAGCCAGCACGTTTTGCATCAGCGGTTGCTCGGCCAAGCGTTTGCCAAATGCACTGCGGTAAGCGCAATGGTGCAACGCCTGTGCCACGGCCTGTCGCATGCCCGCACTGGAGCCGACCATGCAGTCAAAGCGGGTCATCGTGACCATTTTCAAAATGGTAGCAACGCCACGGCCCTCGCTGCCCACCATTTGCGCATAGGCACCGCGCAACTCGGTCTCGCAGGACGCGTTGGCCACGTTGCCCATCTTGTTTTTGAGGCGCTGGATCTGCATCGGGTTCTTGCGCCCGTCAGCTTGCCAGCGTGGCAACCAGAAGCAGGACAGGCCGGTTTCGGTTTGCGCCAGCACCAAAAAGGCATCACTCATGGGGGCCGACACAAAATACTTGTGCCCCACCAACTCATAGGCTTGGCCCGGTCCGCCCGCTCCCACCGCGTGCGCGCGCAAGGTGTTGGCGCGCACGTCGGAGCCGCCTTGCTTTTCGGTCATGGCCATGCCCACCGTGATGGCAGATTTTTGTTCCATGGGAACGTTGCGATGATCGTATTGCAAGGCCATGATCTTGGGCAGCCATTGGGCGGCCAAATCGGGCTGCTCCAGCAGTGCTGGCACAACCGCAGACGTCATGGTGATGGGGCAACCATGCGCGGCCTCCACCTGGTTTTGCAAGTAGCACATGGCAGCACGTGCCACGTGGGCACCAGGCTGCGGCTTGTGCCAGTGTGCGGCGTGCAGACCATGCTCGGTTGAGATCTGCATCAAGCGGTGGTAGGCCGGGTGAAAACGGACTTCATCGATGCGATGGCCATAGTTGTCGTGCGTGTAGAGCACCGGCTTGTTTTCGTTAGCCTGAAAGCCCAGCTCAATCAGCTCGCGGCTTCCGGTCAATGCGCCGAAGGCTTGCAGCTCTTGCTCTGCCCACGCGGCACCTTCACGCTCGACGGCTTCGCGCAAAGCGAAATCCTGCAAGTACACGTTGTAGTCGCGCAGCGGTGGCGGCTGGTTTTCCACAGCATGGGTTTCTGCCATATGCCCATGGACGCTGGACGGTGTGGTGGCTGGTGTGGGGGTTTGCAACATCGTGAGATTCTCCGATTGCCGCAGCGCCTGACTGCGGTGTGAAACTAGGGCGGCTCAAAGATATGAATTAAAGTTCATATTATGCCCAATTCATCCAATTGCGTGGGCAGGTCACGACCAGCCCGCTGTCGCCCCGTCCAACCCCATTGCACGTGCGCTACAGTGGCGCCTTTGTATATTTGCTCCGGCTCTCAACACCCATGGCTTACCGGCCCACCGAAAAAACTTTGGCACGCAAGGCTGAGATTCACCAACGTCTACTGGACGCCGCCATGGACTTGGTCATCGGCGACGGTTTTGGGGCGCTGACCATAGTGGCAGTGGCTGCCAAGGCTGGCATTGCGACCGGTGCAGTCTATAAGCATTTTGAATCGAAGGCGCACTTGTGCGCGGAGGTTTTTAGAATCGCCACCGAGAAAGAGGTCGCGGTGGTGCGCGCCCATGCATCGGGCCCCGGAACCTCAAGCGCCCGTTTACTGTACACCGTGCATTCATTTGCACAGCGCGCGTTGCGCCACCCACGTCTGGCATTTGCGCTGATCGCCGAACCGGTGGACGCGGGGGTGGATGCACAACGGTTACTCTACCGTCAGGCGTACGCGGATGTGTTTGTAGATCTGGTTGCACAGGGCATGCAAAGCGGTGAATTTATGCCGCAGGTCCCCAGCGTCAGTGCGGCCGCTTTGGTTGGCGTCATTGCCGAATCATTGGTAGGCCCGCTGTCTTGGACGGCTGACGACGCGCCGACATTGCCGGAAGAAGATTTAATTGCCGCGATTCAGGCGTTTTGCCTGCGCGCCGTGTCCAAGCCCACGACGGCCGCTTAACTTTTCGCGGCGGCCCTGCGCGCCTTTTGCGCTTCCAGCGTTTCGGTAGGGGCGCCCTGCTTGACCCACTCTGCATACCCACCGTCAATGTGCGCAACATTGGTCATACCCATGTCTTGCAGGGTCTTGGTAGTGAGGGCACTGCGCCACCCCGCACCGCAAAACAAGATGTATTCCTTGCTCTCGTCACCCAACATGGGTTTGTAATACGGAGAAGCGGGGTCGACCCAAAACTCAAGCATGCCGCGTGGCGCGTGAAAGGCACCGACCACGGTGCCTTCCGCCAATTCGCGAACATCGCGTATGTCCACCAATTGGGTTTTGGGGTCGTTCAGCCGGGCCGTTACTTCGGCGACGGTATAGGTGCGGATCGATTGCATGGCCGCATCGACAAGCTGGCGTGACGAGGTGGTTATAGGCATGTTTATTGCTCTCCTGTGATCGGGGTTAGCCCCATTGTTGGTGCCGAGGTTTGCCTTGATACTACTCTCGCGCTTCGTTTTATGCCCAGCGCCTGAGCCATTCTTCCCAGACAGAACAGGAAATGCGTTGTTTAAGTTGTTCAATCTCGCGACGGTGATCGTCTGCGCTTTGTTTGCCGGTCCCCTTTGGGCGCAGGCGCCTGCTACACCAGCCAGCAGTGCGCGTGCTGATGACCCGGCCTACAGCGTGTTCCGCTGGATCAAGATACAAGGCGACACGCAGCGCAAACCTGCTGCGGATGCCGCCAAACCCAAGCCCAAGACAGAACCGGCGCCCGTACGCAGGCCAGAGGCCCAAGTGGCTGCGCCGGTGACGCGCTCAGTTCGCCCGCAGGCAACAAGCGACGTTGCGCCGTCACCCGCCCCTGCGCCCGCTCCTGATATCGCGCCCGCAGAAACTACCCAACAAACCGCACCGCTGAACCCCACACCGGTTGCCAGTTCGCCGGTCGCGCCGGTCACAGCCGCTGCCGCTTCCGCACCCGTTGAAGTTGAGCCAGAGGCCGCCGAGGAGCCTGAGCCTGAATTGAAGGTCATTTCCCAAGAGCAGCCCGTATTTCCCCGCGGACTGGGATCCATCACCTCATTTGGCAAAGTAATCGTGAGCTTTACGGTGCAGACAGACGGCACTGTGGCCGACGCCACCGTGGTTAGTTACAGCAACCACAAGCTCCGTAAACCGGCTACGGACGCAGTATCGAAATGGGTGTTTGAGCCCGTGAAAAAGCCACGTACTGTTCAGGTGGAAATCGCTTTTAATGCACAGCAGTAGAAGCGCTCCCCACGCTTGCCAATCTATCGACATCAGGCCGCGGCAAAGGTGGGTACTGGCGCGGGCCTTGTGTGCGGTAACTCTCGCGGCTGCCGCACTGTCACCTGTTTGGGGGCAATCAGCGGCAACCACCGACAAAGCGCAAGAGCGTTCGCAGCAGCAGTCGGACGACGTGTACCGCTGGATCAAATATTTTGCTGATCAGCCCAAGAAGGTTGTTCCTAACAAGGCACGCCCGAAGGCCGAAACACCGCAGCTCGCCAAAAACCCCGAGGCCAAAACTCCCGTTGAGCCCATCCAGGTTGCCCCTGCCACCGCGCCCGCCACTGACACCGCTACCGCTACCGATATTGCGCAAACGCCCTCAACACCGCAGGCTGTCAGTGCAGATGCACCACAACAACCGGCATCTCAGGCAGTTGCCGCTGCGCCACCTTCCGAACCTGAACCGGAGGTGGTTGAAGAGGTTGTTGAACCGCTGAAGCCTGTTCATGTGGTAAACCCCGGCATTCCGCGGGAGCTGTGAGACGACGTAATAAATACCTCGGTGGTGCTGAGCTTCACGGTTCAGCAAGACGGGACCGTCGCCGCCCCAGCAGTTGTTAGCGGTGACAACAGGCAGTTGAATAGGTCAGCGATAAATGCCATTGCTCAGTGGCGGTTCGAGCCCATTCAGTCCGCCCGCACCACGCAAATCGAATTCGCGTTCCACCAAGAATAGTATGGGCTCTTCGGCTTCTAGCCAGCCAAACCCCGTTGAATGATGATCTTTTGCACGTCTGACGTGCCTTCATAAATTTGACAGACACGCACGTCGCGGTAAATACGCTCCAGCGGAAAGTCGCTGACGTAGCCGTAGCCGCCCAAGGTCTGGATGGCGGCACTGCACACCTTCTCGGCCATCTCGCTGGCAAAGAGCTTGGCCATGGCGGCTTCTTTCAAGCAAGGGCGACCGGCATCGCGCAATGACGCCGCGTGCCAGATAAGTTGCCGCGCAGCCTCGATCTGCGTGGCGCACTCGGCCAATCGAAAACCCACGGCCTGGTGGTTGAAGATGGCGGTGCCAAAACTTTGCCGGTCTTTTGCATACGCCACAGCCACGTCCAGAGCGCTCCGGGCCATGCCTACGCTTTGCGCAGCGATACCGATACGACCACCTTCGAGTCCACCCAGTGCAATGCCATAGCCTTCGCCTTCCTTGCCAATCAGGTTTTCGGCGGGGATGCGGCAATTGTCAAAATTGATCTGCGCGGTGTCGCTGGAATGCTGGCCTAGCTTGTCTTCAATCCGTGCCACCACATAGCCCGGCGCGTTGGTGGGCACGAGGAAAGCACTCATACCCCTTTTGCCCGCGCCCTTGTCGGTCACCGCGATGACGATAGCCACATCACCATTCTTGCCGCTGGTGATGAACTGCTTGACGCCGTTGATGACGTATTCATCGCCCTCCTTGACGGCAGTGGTGCGCAAGGAAGAAGCATCGCTGCCGACGTGCGGCTCCGTCAGGCAGAAGGCGCCCAGCATTTGGCCGTGCGCCAAGGGCACCAGCCATTGCTGCTTTTGCGCCTCGGTGGCGTACTTCATCAAAATGGCGTTGACCGGGCAGTTGGTCACGCTGATGACCGTGCTGGTGCCACCATCGCCGGCGGCAATTTCTTCCAGCACAAGGGCCAGCGTTAAATAGTCCAGGTTGGCGCCGCCATAGGCTTCGGGTACACAGATGCCATAGGCCCCCAGTGCGGCCAAGCCTTGGTGCGCGTCTTTGGGGAAGTGGTGTTCTTTGTCCCACTTGGCGGCGTTGGGCCACAACTCGGCCTGTGCGAATGCCCGCACAGCGTCGCGCACCATTTCTTGGTCTTGGGTCAACAGCATCTCAAACTCCGGTTCTATGCATGAAACAGGCCTCTAGCCCTCGTGTAATAAGCACAGTTAACTATTAAATTT
>JBDTAG010000043.1:0-2668 GCA_039924745.1 Rhodoferax sp. | reverse complement strand
GACGCGGCTGGCCAATTCGGTGTTGCTCAGGCGGCCGTCGTTTTGCAACTCACCAAGGATTGCAAGATCAAATTTGTCTAGTTGTTCCATTTATTGACATTTTGCAGCAATATCCTTTCTAAAGGCTGGTTTGTTTGAGCACAGAACGCAATGACATACCAGCCTAAATTGCCTACACTGACCCTCCAACAAGAAGGGTCCGCGCAGCGTTTGCAGGCCCCCGCCCCGCCTTTTTTTTGCGCCAGCCCCACCACGCCAGCCCCGGAGACAAATCCACCATGAATGCACCCCTTCCCGAACACGTCCGTAAGGCCCTGGAAACCGTCACGCTAGACGACAAATACTCTCTGGACTACGGCCACGCTTTCATGAGCGGGGTGCAGGCCCTGGTCAAGCTGCCCATGCTGCAGCGCGTGCGGGACCAACGGGTCGGCAAAAACACGGCGGGCTTCATCAGCGGCTACCGCGGCTCGCCGCTGGGCACTTATGACCAGTCGCTGGTCAAGGCGGAGAAGTATCTGAAGGCGCACCACGTGGTGTTCCAGCCCGGCGTCAACGAAGAGCTGGCTGCCACCGCGCTGTGGGGTACGCAGCAACTGGGCTTTGCGCCCAAGGGCAGCAACAAATACGACGGCGTGTTCGGCATCTGGTACGGCAAGGGCCCGGGCGTGGACCGTTGCTCTGACGTGTTCAAGCACGCCAACATGGCGGGTACCACCGAGTGGGGTGGCGTGATTGCGGTGGCGGGTGACGACCATATCTCCAAAAGCTCTACCGCCGCGCACCAGAGCGACCACATCTTCAAGGCCTGCGGCACGCCGGTTTTCTTCCCGGCCAATGTGCAGGAGATTTTGGATTTGGGTATTCACGCGTTTGCGTTGAGCCGCTTTTCTGGCGTCTGGTCCGGCATGAAGACCATCCAGGAAATTGTCGAATCCAGCGCCACCGCCATGATCGACCCGGACCGGGTGCAGATCAAGATTCCAACCGACTTTGTGATACCCAACGGCGGCCTGCACATCCGCTGGCCCGACCATGCGCTGGAGCAAGAGGCGCGTTTGTTCGACTACAAGTGGTATGCCGCGCTGGCCTACATCCGCGCCAACCGCCTGAACTACAACGTGATCGAAGGCGCTAACGACCGCCTGGGCTTGATTTCCAGCGGCAAGGCCTACAACGACACACGCCAAGCCCTGTTGGACCTGGGGCTGGACGACGCCACCTGCCGGCGCATCGGCATCCGCCTGCACAAGGTCGGCGTGGTGTGGCCTTTGGAAGCGCAACTGACCCGCGAATTTGCCACTGGCCTACAAGAGATTTTGGTGATCGAAGAAAAACGCCAGGTCATCGAATACCAACTGAAAGAAGGCCTGTACAACTGGCGCGCCGATGTGCGCCCGCGCGTGTTGGGCAAGTTCAACGAGATGGAAACTGACGGCTCCGGTTTTGGCAGCGGTGGGGAGTGGGGCATGCCCAATCCCAGCGATAACACGCTGTTGCGCGCCAATGCCGATTTGTCGCCCGCCATCATCGCGCGGGCCATTGCCAAGCGCATCAAGAACATGGGGGTGGATGCCGACATTGCGGCCCGCATCGACGCGCAACTGGCCATCCTGAGCGCCAAGGAAAGTGCCATGCACGTACTGGAGGTAAACCGCGCCAAGGCCGACATCAAGCTGGCCGACCGCCAGCCGTGGTTCTGCTCCGGCTGCCCGCACAACACCAGCACCAAGGTGCCTGAAGGCTCACGCGCCATGGCCGGCATTGGCTGCCATTTCATGACCATCTGGATGGACCGCGCTACCGTCGGCTTTACCCAGATGGGCGGCGAGGGCGTGCCATGGGTGGGCCAGCAGCCGTTCAGCCATGACCAGCACATGTTTGCGAATCTGGGCGACGGCACCTACTTCCACAGCGGCTTGTTGGCGGTGCGCCAGAGCATTGCCTCGGGCGTCAACATCACCTACAAAATTCTGTATAACGACGCGGTCGCCATGACCGGCGGCCAGCAGGTCGGCGAGCGCGCCGAAGGCCATAGCGTGGTGCAGATTGCGCAGAGCATGCGGGCCGAGGGTGCGATCAAGATCGTGGTTGTGACTGACGAACCCGAAAAGTACGATGGCGTGGTCTTGGCCGAAGGCGTGACCGTGCACCACCGCGATTTGCTGGACGATATTCAGAAGGAATTCCGCGAGATCAAGGGCACCACCGTCATCATCTATGACCAGACTTGTGCCACAGAAAAACGCCGCCGCCGCAAGCGGGGCACGATGGTAGACCCGGCCAAGCGCGTGTTCATCAACGAGCTGGTCTGCGAAGGCTGTGGCGACTGCGGCGTGCAGAGCAACTGCGTCAGCGTGGAGCCGCTGGAGACCGAATTTGGCCGCAAGCGCCAAATCAACCAGAGCACCTGCAACAAGGACATCAGCTGCGTCAAGGGCTTCTGCCCCAGCTTTGTCACGGTAGAGGGCGGCAGCTTGCGCAAGAAGGCCAAGGGTAAATCGGCGGCGTCTGCCAGTGAAGTCGCCACGTTACCCGAACCGCGCCTTCCGCAACTCAGCTCCGCGGCATATGCAGCGGACGGCAGCGCCAGCGGCGGTGCCTGGGGCATCATCGTGGCGGGCGTGGGTGGCACGGGCGTCATCACCATTGGCCAATTGCTCGGCGT
>JBDTAG010000042.1:0-3445 GCA_039924745.1 Rhodoferax sp. | reverse complement strand
GTTGCGGTGCTGGCTGCTATTGGGGGGGGGGCTTGGGTCGCCTTTGTGCACGCGCATGTATTGCTGGACGCAAGCAACCCGGCGTTAGCCATCGTGCTGGTTTTTAGCTTGGCCAGTGGTGTGCACCACCTGGTCACTGAACGTCGGCAGCGCTGGCTGCGGATCGCGTTTTCGCGCTATGTGTCACCCAATCGGGTAGACGATTTGATAGCCCATCCTGAGCAATTGCACCTGGGCGGCAAACGGCAAGTGTGCAGCTTTGTGTTCACCGACTTGGTGGGTTTTACCCCCATGTTGGAGGCCAGCGACCCGGCCGAGGTGGTTAGCCTGCTCAATGACTATCTGGAGGCGATGCTGGTCATCGTGTTCAAGCATGAAGGCACATTCGACCGGTTTGTCGGCGATGCCATGGTCGTGCTTTTTTCGGCGCCGGTGGTGCAAGCCGATCACCGCCAACGCGCACTCGATTGCGCGTTGGAGATGGACGCTTTTGCAACCGATTACGCGCGGCGCCTGCAAGCCACGGGGGTGCAGTGGGGGCTGACCCGCATCGGCGTGCACAGCGGCGAGGTCATTGTTGGCAACTTTGGCGGCAAAACGCTGTTTGATTACCGTGCCTTAGGCGACCCCATCAACACCGCCGCACGGCTGGAAAGTGTCAACAAACATTTTGGAACGCGGGTCTGCGTGTCGCAAGACCTGCTCGATGGTTGCACGGGCGTCGCGGTGCGAACCATTGGACGCGTCCTGCTGAAAGGCAAAAGCCATCCACTGCACGTTTTTACACCGGCCGCCACCCTGGACGCAGCCCTGTGCGCACCCGCAATGGATTACGAGGCAGCGATGCAGTGCCTTCAATCAGACGCAGGTCAAGATGCTGAACGTGCCCTGGCATTGTTTGAAACAATGGCCGAACAGCATCCGGGGGATCCATTGGTGCACCTGCAATTACAACGCCTCCGACAGGGCGCCACGGGCGACCTGATCGTCATGGCCGACAAATAAATCAGCGCAGCGTGATCTCCACCCGCCGATTGCGTGGTTCTGGCGTGTCGTCAGGCGTGGGTACCAGTAGGTTGCGCTCTCCATGCGATTCAATGGCTATCTTGGTGTCGGCCAGTCCCATATCACGCAGTTGGCTGGCGATAGCCGTCGCACGTTGCAGTGCGAGTGCCTCGTTGGCGTCTGCTGCGCCCTGCGTATCCGAATGGCCGATCACTGACATATCCACCGAAGGGCGCGCCTGGGCGTGCTGCACGATAGTTTGCAACAGCAGTTTGGACTCTGGCGTCAGGTCAGACCCACCGGTTTCGAAATACAACAAAAACTGCTCGGGCAACATGGGACGGGCTTTCATGGCGGCACCGAAGTCGCGTTCCAACTGCTCGTTGGAAACATCAAACGGCGGCTTGCTGCCGTCCAGAAGCACGCCCTGTTGGGCTTTGGTCAACATCTGCTCGCCACGCGGGCTTTGCACCACGACTTTGCCCAAGCTGCCGTCCGGACTCTTCAGCAGTGCCACATAAGATTGTGGGCCAGCACAGGCGGCCAGTGATGACACCAAGAAGACGGCAAACGTACGTTGCACACAGGCAGTGAAATTGCTCATTGGGTGTCCTCTACTTTGGCCACAAACTGCGTACCGCGCACACCGATGATGCCAGTGGGCGTCTTGACAGTTACGGCTTCGGGTTTGAGTTTGGCAATCACACCAGACACGTAGTTCATGCTGCCCTTGAACAGGTGAGCGGCGAGTTGTAATTGGCCTCGTGCAGGCGCGTAGAGATACTCGTCCACCGTAAGCTCGGTTTCCGGGCCGAACGACATCAGCGTGTCGTCTTTGAAGGTGACGCCCAATGAAGCATTGGCCGATGTCTTCAACTGGCTACCCACCATCACTGGAGTGCCAGGCACCGCCTTGTTGCGCTGGCCAGCGGTGTTGACCCAGGCTTCCCCGGTTACGGTCTTCACATAACCCACGGGTTCAGGGGAAGGCGCGTTTTGGGCGGTCGCAATCAGGGCGGTTGAAGCCCATAGACCTATCAACAGCGTACGAAATAGGGTGGTGTGCTGATGGGACATACTGCAGTAGCTCCTCACATTTACTATCAAAATAATAGCTATATGCGCAATATCCACGAGGGCTAGAGGCACATTTTTCTAATAAGACTACATCAAACTAATGGTCTTGTCCAACACAATGGCAGCGTCCAGCGCGTCCAGCAAGGCCTTGCGCACCTTGCGCTTGGTGTTCTTGTGGGCGTTCATGTTGAGCTTCTTCATTTGCTGCGCCACTTCTACTGCGGTGCTCAGCAATTGTTCGGGCGTGACGACCTGGTCCAGGAAGCCGGCTGCTACTGCACCCTGGGGCGTGAACATCTCGGCATTGATGACGGCGCGCTGGAACGCAGGCGTGGTCAAGCGGTCGCGCGCAATGGCGATGCCCACGTGGTGCATGGTCATGCCGATCTTGACCTCGTTCAGGCCAATGCTGAAGGGGCCTTCCACGCCAATACGGTAATCCGCAGACAACAACACAAACGCGCCCTTGGCCACCGCATGGCCGGGACAAGCGACGATGATGGGTTGCGGGTGTGCCAGCATGCGCCGCGCCAAGGTGGAGCCCTCGGCTACGAGGTCGATCGCGGCCTGTGGCCCGGCCATCATCACTTTCAGGTCGTAACCACCACTCAAGATGCCGGGCTGGCCGGTGACGATAACCACCGCACCTGCCGCTTCAGCCTGGTCCAGACCGCGGTTGAAGCTGGCGATCAGCTCGTGTGAAAAAGCATTGACCTTGCCGTTGTTCAGGGTCAGGGTGGCTATGCCGTCTTCCAGGCTGTATGCAACTAACTCGCTCATAGTGGTACTCCCGCAGAAATCAAAAAATACAGTCTAACCGGACCGCACGGCATCCATGGCGGCCAACAGCCGATCTTCGGCTGACCCAGCGATGCGTACGTGCGGCCACGACCAATCCGCCAGCGCCCGCCCAATACGCGCATGGACCGTGGCACGGGACACTGCGCCATCGCGCTGCACACCATCTGCCACCCACGGAATGTCGGGCTGCAGCAATAATGTGATGGCGTAGCGCGCGTGCAGGCCATGGGCTTGGGGGTAAAGCGACCCGTCGGCAAACACAACATCGCTGTAGACCGCTGTCAGCAAAGGCGCAGTGTCACAAAACACCAATGCCTGCTGCTGGCGCCGCGCAACGGCCAAAGCCGCCGACTCCTGGCGCACTTGCTCTTGCAGGATATGCGCTTGCTCAGCGCGTTCGGGTGTACGGCCGTGCTGTTCGGTAAAACTGCGTAAGTACTCTGACACAACCACACCACCCATGCGCTGTGCGAGCGCTTGGGCGAGTGTCGTTTTTCCAGTGCACTCGGCGCCGATCAAGCAGATGAGTCGGGTCTGCATGGGGTCTGCCCCGACGATCAGA
>JBDTAG010000041.1:0-3411 GCA_039924745.1 Rhodoferax sp. | reverse complement strand
CAGCGCGCGCAGGTACAGCGTTGGTACCTGGATGGCGTTCGCGTCTAAAGACAATGGTGCGTGGGGCATGGAAACGGTGCGTGGCAAAAAATGACCTGTGGTTGGCAAAGTCTAACCTTTTGCACCGGGGCTATCCTGCGTACCATGCAGGGCAGAGGTGCACAGCATCCATACCCATAGGAGACATCATGTTCGGATTGCCATCCCGCTCTGCGGGCACGTCCGCCACCATCAACGCACAGCCGATCCGGGTGCTGGCGGGCGAAACGATTTTGACCGCCGCTCTTCGCGAAGGTGTGGACTTTCCGCACAGTTGCCGCGTCGGCGGCTGCGCCACCTGCAAGTGCCGCCTTGTCGAGGGCCAGGTGCGCGAGCTAACCGAATCAAGCTATCTGCTGACGGAAGAAGAGCTGGCGCGGCGCACCATTCTGGCCTGCCAAAGTGTGCCGATTGGCCCGGTGCGTATTGAAGTGGAGCAAACCAAAACGCTGGCCGTGCAGGAATGCAGTGCCACGGTGGTGGCCCAAGAGCTGTTGACCCACGACATCCAGCGCATCTGCCTGCAGCTGAAGGCGCCGCTGAACTACAAGCCGGGTCAGTTTGCACAGGTCAGCCTGGATGCACTGCCGGGTGTGACGCGCAGCTATTCGTTTGCCACTGAGCCCGATGCCCATGGCAGGGTGGAGTTTTTTGTACGTCGCGTGCCCGGTGGCGTCTTCACAGAGCATGTGCACAGCGCGAGCCTGGTCGGTCAAAAGGCGCAGGTGCAAGGGCCGCTGGGGCAGTTTTGGTTGCGCGAATCGGATGCGCCGGTGTTGTTCGTTGCGGGTGGCTCAGGCTTGGCGCCGGTGATGGCGATGTTGCGCGCCATGCAGGCGCAGGACACGGCGCGTTCCGTGACAGTGCTGTTTGGCGCACGCACCCAGGCCGACCTGTACTTGATGCCCGAGTTGCGCGCCATGGCCGCCAGTTGGGCCGGGGCATTCAACTTATTACCCGTGTTGTCCGACGCTGCAGATGACGCCACGTGGACGGGCGCGCACGGCCTGGTCACCGCGCATCTGGCGCAGGTGCTGGAGCCCGGCATGCACGCCTACCTGTGTGGCCCACCGGGCATGATCGACGCGGCCAGCGTACAGTTACAGCAGGCGGGTCTGCCCAAAGCGCATATCCATGCCGACCGGTTCTCTACACGATATGACGCTGTAGCCCTCGTCGATGCTGATGATATTGCTGCAGAAAGCATAGCACCACCAAAAAATGTGAAGGAGGCGCTGGCGGCGCTGTGGGCTTACCTCAAGTTTTTTCTCTTCCATGTGCAGGGGCTCACCGTGGTGGTGGCACTGTTTGCGGGTGGTGGCTGGATCACGCTGGCACTGGTCGGGACCATGCTCTTCAGCACCCTGGGCGATATGCTTTTGGGCGACGACACCACCACACCGCGCTACCGCCATCCGTGGGTGCTGACTGTGCAGTTGTGGATGGCGCTGCCAGTGTTGCTGGTGACCTGTTTTGCGGCGGTCTGGAGCGTGGGCACGGTGGATACGTGGGGTGTGGGGGCCATGCTGTCGCAATGGACGGGGAACGACTTGTTGGCCAACCGCGCCGCCACCCATTGGGGCGACCACCTGTCCGCCTTTGTACTGACGGGGCTGATGATCGGCACCATCGGCACCATACCCGGCCACGAACTGACGCACCGCACGTGGGAGCCCGTGTCGCTGTGGGTGGGGCGCTGGTTGTTGGCGTTCAGCTTTGACGTGGGCTTTTCCATCGAACACGTCTACGGGCACCACCGCTATGTGTCCACCATCAACGACCCGGCCACCGCGCCGCGTGGCCGCAACGTGTATGCCCATATCGCCATCTCCACGGTGCGCGGCAATGTCAGTGCCTGGCACATTGAAGCCGCACGGCTGCAGCGGCGTGGCCTGTCCGTTTGGTCTTGGCGCAACGCCTTCTTGCGCGGGCTGGCCATGAGCGCGGTGCTGGTGGTCGCAGCTTGGGCAATGGCCGGGTTGGTCGGTGCAGTGTTTTTCTGCGCCTGTGCGCTGTGGGGCAAGGCCTTGCTGGAAATCGTGAACTACATGGAGCACTACGGCATCGTGCGCGACCCGGCACAACCCGTACAACCCCGCCATTCGTGGAACACCAACCGGCGCATCAGCTCGTGGGCCTTGTTCAACCTCAGCCGCCATTCGCACCACCATGCGCAAGGCGAGGTGCCATACCAGGATTTGCAACCCTACCCCAACGCACCCATGATGATTGGCGGCTACCTCACAACTATTTCTCTGGCGCTGATTCCGCCGCTGTGGAACCGGTTGATGATTCCCAAAGTGATGGCGTGGGACCGCGACTATGCGAATGCGGCCGAGCGGGAACTGGCCGCGCAGGCCAACGTGCGCGCCGGGTGGCCTGTGGCATCAACCGCGTGAAGTGATCAACTGCCGCGCCGTATCCAACACGGCTTGCAATGCATCGGGCTGGTCAGCGGCCACGATGTGGCGCTGGGGCATGGAGCGCAGCCATGTGACCTGGCGTTTGGCCAATTGGCGGGTGGCGATGGTGCCTAGTTCGCGCAGCGAAGCGGTCGGCAAAGGTCCGGTCGAACCCGATGCCGCGTGTGCATCCAAAGCTTCCCACGCTTGCCGGTAGCCGACGCAGCGCATGGAGGGCAGATCTGGGTTCAGGTCACCCCGTGCGCGCAGGCCACGCACCTCATCGATGAACCCCTGCTCCAGCATCGCATCAAAGCGTTGGGCGATGCGGTGGTGTAACCAGCTTCTGTCCAAAGGTTCTAAGGAAATCAGGCCTCTAGCCCTCGTGGAATATGCATCATGCGCTACTGATTTTGTAGCATTCTTGGTGGCGTGGAAGTGCGACAACGGTAGGCCAGAGACGCGGTACACCTCTAGCGCGCGCTGTATGCGCTGGCTGTCTGCCGGTGCCAGCCGCTGTGCGGTGATCGGGTCCACGGTGGCCAGTTCGGCATGCATCGCGGGCCAACCTTTTTGCGCGGCTTCTTGCTCCAGCACGGCGCGCACGGCGGGGTCGGCGGCGGGCATGTCGTCTATGCCGTCGAACAACGCCTTGAAGTACAACATGGTGCCGCCCACCAGCAATGGCAGCTTCCCGCGCGCCGCAATATCGGCGATCAGTCTCTGGGCATCACGCACAAATTCTGCGGCGCTGTAGGCATGCAGCGGGTCGCGGATGTCGATGAGGTGGTGTGGCACCAAGGCCTGTTCGGCCGCGCTGGGTTTGGCGGTGCCAATGTCCATGCCGCGATAGACCAGGGCCGAGTCCACGCTGATGATCTCGCAAGCGTGTTCGCGTGCAATCGCCAGAGCGGCGGCTGTCTTGCCAGCCGCAGTGGGGCCGGCCAGACACAGGTGATAGGGCAGGGCG
>JBDTAG010000040.1:0-5628 GCA_039924745.1 Rhodoferax sp. | reverse complement strand
CCCTGCCAGTTAGCGACTGACTGGGCATAAAAAAGGCTGCAAACTTGCGTTTGCAGCCTTTTTGCGCTTTGGTCCCATTCAAGTGAGACCAAAGGGGTTACCTACACCGTTCGTCTATCGGCCCAATTTTTGGGTCGCCACAGCCCGCTCGGTGAAGGCCAACGGTGCCGCGCCCGTGGTGTCCACGCGCAGCACGGTTGCAGTTTGTACACCGCCACCTGCGTCTTTGAACTCCACGCCACCGAGGTAACGGCCACCAGTGGCCAAGCCGGACCACATCAAGCCTGCGGTTGCGGTACTACCGGTGTAGACCGCGCTGGGCAGCAACACATTGAGGCTGCTGGACGCGTCCGCCGCGGTAACCACCCAGCTCGACAGCCGGTGTGTCATGACGGCGGCTCCTGCATACGCACCTACACAGACCTTGTAGTTCCCCGATGCAGGACTGACCACTTGCACGGCTTCGTTGGAACCGTCGTTGCCTGAATACACCGAAGCGCCGGAAGGCGACACGATGATCAGGTCATTGTCATCACCAGGGGTTCCCACATCGGCATCGCGTGTCTCAAAGCGCGCCACGATGGTGCCGACGGGCAGGAAGAACGGATAGACCTTGATCGATGCGGTATCCGCTCCGGCAAGGCAGGCTGCCTTCAAGGTGTCTGCGGTCGGTGCACCGGGCGACATGCTGGACACAGAACCCACGGTGACGGGTTTCATGCCGCCCTTGTTGGTGGTGACGCGACCACTGAAATTGGTCGTCAGCGTGATCAGGCGGTTGCCGGATACGGTGGTAGCCGTGATACCTGCAGGCGCCTGAATGCTCTTGCCGGTGCGTGCCGTTACCGGGCTGCGTACCACGTGCACGCCATCACTCCAGACCAGTGCGCCGTAAGCCCATTGGCCGTCGGCCGCGCCGGCTGCCGTCAGCGTTACGGTGTAGGTCTTGGTTTCACCCGCCGCCAATGTCAGGCCGGAGGGATTGACGACCGTCGTGAAGCCAGGCAACGAAGCAGTGGCCGAATATGTCGCAGCACCTGCACCGACGTTGGTCACCTTGCGCGTGACGACCGTGCTGCCAACAACCGCGCCAACTGTGATGCTGGGCAGGTTGAAGTTGTAGGTCTGGTCCAGCGTTCCGTAGGTGGTGCAGTCTGAAGCGGGCGTAACTGCAGGCTTGTTGACATTGCACTGGTAGCGGATGAATTCCACCTTGCCGTTGTCATAGACCAGGCCGGGGTCCAACGCCTTGCCAGCTGCCACGTGGCCCGCCCCTTGCGACCAAGGCAGCAAGCCGTTTTGTTGGCCGGGCAAGCCGTCGTTCAGCGTGGGGATTGTGGTGGTCATCAAGGCAGACTTGATGGCAGCAGGCGACCAAGTGGGATGCGCCTGCTTCAGCAGTGCCGCAAGGCCCGCCACATGGGGGCTGGACATGGACGTGCCTTGGTACGAAGCCCAGTCAGGTGGCGGTACCAGTGTGCCGTTGGCGACCGCATCGCGTTCGGCATTGGTCAAAGCGGGAGTAACTGTGGCAATGACATCCACTCCGGGCGCTGTGAGGTCGGGCTTGAGCATATTGGCATCACCAGCATTGGGCCCGCGTGATGAGAAGCTTGCCATGATGGGTGCAGGCTGACCGGCGTTGTAGTAAGTGCCGATGGCGACCGTGCCGCCGCCCGCTTGGGCATACGCTTTGATCGCGGCACCGTCTGCAGCGTTCACATGCACACTGGGTACGCTGTGCACGTCGGCTACCAGACCTGCACCATTGTCCATCAGCACCATGCCGACGCCACCAGCGGCCTTGACCGCGGCGCTCTTGTCGGTTCGGGCATTGGTGCCACGGGTGCACACCACGACCTTGCCCGTCACCTTGGCGGGGTCCAATACGGAAGGGGTCAGGAAGCAAAGGCTCAACTGGGTCGCATCGGCCCCGGGCAGACCAGCGTCTTCTGCGCGGATCACCGGCTTGGCGGGCAATGCGGTTGCGTTGAATGACGCGCCGGTGTAGACCGCACCGTTCCCCAAGGTCGCCTTGGCCGCCAGAGCGCGATCGTGTGTCGAAGCTGCAACGGTGGTCAACCAGGGGCTGACGTGGGCAACCGCAGCCGCGGGGCCGCTATTGCCTGCAGATGCCGCGACAAACACACCCGCATTGGCGGCGCGCAGAAACGCTTGTTCCACAGGGTCGTTGACGCTGGTCTGGCTACCGCTGATGGAATAGTTGATGACGTTCACGCCGTCCGCAACCGCTTTGTCGATGGCAGAGACACTATCCGACGTGAAGCAGGAGTTTTGGCTGCCCGTGCCGTCTTCTGCGGCGGCGTTCACATAGGTGTAGCAGACCTTGTAGGCTGCGATGCGCGCACGCGGTGCAATGCCTGATGCGGTTCCGATACTGATCCCACCCAGCACAACCGGTGCACCACTGTTGCCTCCTGCCGTGGACGAGGTGTGCGAGCCATGACCGCCATGGCCCGTGGCACCCGCCACAGAATCACGTGGCGAGTAAAAATCGGTCCAATGTTTGGTGTTGCCCGAGGCCAAAAAGCCAGCATTGAAATACTGTGCGCCGATCAGTTTGTTGTTGCAATGCAGGGCGGGTGTAAAGCCTTCGCCCGCCACACAGGTGCCGTTCCATCCCGCAGGTGCAGGGCCGTAGGCCAAACTACCACCACTGAACACGGGGGTGCCGCCATCCACCCGATCGGCGTAAGAGGGGCTCTCGGGCCAGATGCCGCCGTCGACTACACCAATGATGATGTCCTCACCCTTGAGTGCTTTGCCTGCAATGGTTTGCGACCACACGCCGCCAGGGGTGCTAAGTCCCAAAAATGCGGGGGTGGAAATGGTTTCGAGTTTGCGCGCTTCGTCGGCGAATACTTCAACCACCAAGGGGCTGGATTTGAGTTTTTGAACTTCTGCGGCAGTCAGGCGTGCGGCAAAGCCGTTGTACACGGTTGAGTAGCGGGCAACAATGGGCGCGCCTCCAATAAGCGATGCCACACTGGTTTGTTGCGCATCCAGATAGCCTTTATAGGCAATGGCTGCCGCCGAACGCGTGTTCAGGCGGGTCCCGGGCGCAGGCAAGGTCGAGCTAAAGCCCGGTACCGTGCCGGTGTAGCTGGCAACCGGCTCTGCAGCCAGTTGCACGATATAAGTTGCACGGCTTTGCGCGAAAGCTGACGTGGACAGTCCTAGCAGCATCAACGCCGCCAGGGGCGTAAACCGCAATTTCATAGGGGTCATAAATGTTCCTTGTGTCGATTGCGATGGTGCTTAAGCAGACGGTTGTTGTTGTCGGCGACGGCGAACGGCGGCTCCCATGGCCAGCAAGCCCATGGCAAACAGAAGGGCAGTTTCGGGCTCGGGCACGGCGGATACGTTGATGTTGTCCAACGCAAACTGTCCGCGGTTCGAGGAGAACGCACTGCATGCACCTTCAGCACTGCAGGCAAATCCGAACGCGTAAACCGTTGCAAATTGGGTAGAAGCAAAGCTGCCACTGGTCAGGTAACTGCCAAAGCCCAGTGCGCCGCTGGCATCCGGTCCTGCCAATTGGAAGGTCTGGTCCACGCTCGTGCCTTCGCTGGTGAACCCTTGCAAACGCAGCAAGCCGCTTACCGGCGGCAAATCTGCCCCAGATGCGCCCAGGAAACTGGCGTCAAAACCACTCACCGAGAAAGACTGTCCGTCCACACGGCCAAATGCCACGACGCCATCGTTGAGTGAACCATAGAAAGTACTGGTGTTATTGCTAGGGCACAGCACACTGAAGCAGCTCGACAAATCGCTGCCATTGACCATGGCGCCCACCAGATCGCCAAACTGGGCATCGGGTGCGTTGGAAAACGGATCAAAGTAGTAGCTGCCCTGCAAGAACTCGTCCCCGTGGGTCAGAAACGGTGCAAATGGTGTGTTAGCGCCGGCGGAGACCGGCTGCTCGAAATCAATCAGCGTGGCCTGTGCGGCGCCAGCACTCATTACTAGGGCCGCAACTACGGCCACTCGACGGAAAAATTGTTTCATGGAGGACGAACCTTTACTTTGGTAAAAGAAAACGCCGCATGAAATACACATTTCCAACGGTCATTGGATATACGCTTTTCATGCGGCGAGTCGGATACTAGCCAGAGGTTCACATGCTGTGGATCAAATCAAGGGTATGTACCAATAAGTCTTTAAAGATAAAGTGTGTCAATTTGTACGATGGGCCCCGTTGATATGGCTTCTAGCGCACCCCAACCGCAACCTTTCCAAATACCGCCTGCACTTCGCGCGGTAGGCAACGCCAATAGTTCTCTTTAGCCGCCACTTCGCCACCCAGCGCAGCGGCCGCGTGCCAACCCCAGCGCGGTTCGTATAAAAAGGCACGGGCCAAAGCCACCAAGTCCGCTTCGCCCGCCTGCAATACCGCTTCCGCCTGTTGTGCATCGGTAATCAAGCCCACAGCGATGGTGGGTAGACCACTGGCCTGGCGTATCTCGCGTGCAAATGGCACCTGGTAGCCAGCGCCCAGCGCGATCTTCTGCGCGGGTGATATGCCGCCGGAGGAGACATGGATGAAGTCGCAGCCCAGGGACTTGATGCGTTTGGCAAACTCTGCACTTTGCGCCACATCCCACGCGCCCTCTATCCAGTCACTGGCCGAAATGCGGATACCCAACACGCCAGTAAAGACTTTGCGTACGGCGGCAAACACTTCCAGCGGAAAGCGGATGCGGTTGTCAAAGCTGCCGCCGTATGCGTCGTCGCGCTGGTTGGCAATGGGCGACAAAAATTCATGGATCAAATAGCCGTGGGCACCGTGCAACTCAATCGCCTCAATACCCATGCGGTCGGCACGCTGCGCCGCCACCACAAAGGCGTCGCGCACGTGGTCCATGTGGGCGCGCGTCATTTCGGTTGGTGGTGGCTCGGTTGCCAATTGGGGCAATGCCGAGGGGCCGAAAGTCTCCCAGCCGCCTTGCGTGCTGGATAGCAATTGCGCACCGGCCCAAGGCAAAGCGCTCGATGCTTTGCGACCAGCATGGGCGAGCTGAATGCAGACCGGCGTAGGGGGTGCCAGTTTGCGAGCACGTTGCAAGGTGTCTGCCAGAGCGGCTTCGGTGCGGTCGTCCCACAGGCCCAGGCAACCCGGGGTGATGCGGCCTTCGGGCACCACGGCAGTGGCTTCTATGGTGAACATCGCGGCGCCGCTGTTGAGCAAGTTGCCCCAATGCATCAGGTGCCAGTCGGTCGCTTCACCGTTGTTGGCGGCGTATTGGCACATGGGTGCGACCACGATGCGGTTGGCCAGTGGCAGGCCACCGCGGGGGGATGGGAGGGTGTAGGGAGTGAAAAGTTGGCTCATGGAACCAGCATATCCCATACAAAATATTGAGGTGATACAAGGGGGAACTTGCTGTGTATCATTGCGACCGGTTCTGAGTTAACCCTATATAAGGAGGTCCGCACCATGGCTCTAATGGATTTCATCAAGAAGCAGTTCATAGACATCATCCAGTGGACCGAAGATGGCGACGGCACCCTGGCATGGCGCTTCCCCATGCACGACATGGAAATCCAGAACGGTGGTTCGCTCACCGTGCGCGAATCGCAGATGGCCATCTTCGTCAACGAAGGCAA
>JBDTAG010000039.1:0-4576 GCA_039924745.1 Rhodoferax sp. | reverse complement strand
CCAGGTCCATCTCAAAATGGTCTTGCGGGGTGAGTTGCTCTGGCGCCAAGCCCCACACGCCCAAGGCATTCCACGCCATACGCAACCGGGCCAAGCGGTCTTCGGCCAATAGCACGATGGCGGCCCGCTCTTTACTGCCGGTTGGGGACTGCAGCGCCTCGGTAGCCAGGCGGGCTTTTTCTAGCGTGGCGTTGATGTGCTCCAGCGCGTCAGACGGCACTCGGATATTCGTGGGAATTTTTTCTTTGGCGTCGCGCGCCATGTTGAACACCACGCTGCTGTAGCGCGACGGGTATTCGCCCGGCACCACGCGCAGCGCAAAGCTGGCGCGAAAAAGCGGCGCAGTGGGTGATTGCGATACGCCCATGGTGGTCTCTACCGCGGCCAGCAGCATGCCTAGTGGCGAGATGGCTTCGCCCTGCAAACGTGCGGGGTAGCCGGAGCCGTTTTCGCGCTCATGGTGTTCGCCCACGGCGCGGCACAGGGTGGCGGGGTAGTCGGTCGTGGCATCGAGCAGCAGTTGGGCGATGCGGGGGTGGACCATCATGTGTTGGTGGCCCAGCAGGTCTAGCGGTTCTTCACCGTCTAGGTATTGGGGCTGGATGTAGGCCTCGCCAATGTCGTGCAACAGGCCGCCCAGCATGGCTAGGCGCACATCCAGCGGCAGGCTTTGGGCCTGTGCCATGCCGCCAGCCAAGGCCATGGCCTGCACAGCGTGCTCTATCGCGCCGGGCCGGGTGGCCAAAGCGGTGGTCAACAGCAGCTGGGCGACTGAATGCAGCGGAATCTGCTTGAGCTGCTTTTCCAGAACGTGGCCCCAGGGGCGCAGGCCCAGCGCCAGGCTGTGCCTGCTGTCCAAAAATGCCTGAAGTTGCTCCATCAGGTAAAAGGGCGTGACGCCGTCTTCGGCCATCAGGCAGGCTTCTATGGGGTTGAGTAATTTGCGCTCTAGCAGGCGCTGCTGCAGAGCGGCCGATACGGGCAGGCCTTTGGCCCAGAGCTTGAGGCCGCGCACATCCACAATGTCTTGTGAGGCGACGATGGAATAGGTTTCGCTGGCCTTGAGGATGGCGTTCAAGAATTCCGGGTCGGCGTGCGAATCGCCAGGTGCGAAGTTGACAGCTTGCATGTTGGTACGCTCCAGTACCTGAAGTTTCCTGCAGCTATGGCGGTTTTTAAAGTCCGTTGGGCGCAGTGGGGGGACCGCCCATCCGGGTGGGGAGCATAAAAAAAGGGCACAACCTTGCGGATGCGCCCTTTGCTTTTGGCAACCGGGGTTGCCAATGTGATGCAGCTATTAGCGAATAACAGCCAATTCGGTCAGCTTGCCACCCTTGATGGTCTTCAGTGTCAAAGCGCCGTTCTTGATGTCGCCTTTTTCGTCAAAGGTGATGGGGCCGGTCACGCCTTGGTAGTCTTTGGTAGCAGCCAGTGCAGGCAGGTACTTGACAGGGTCAGAAGAACCAGCCTTGACCATAGCAGCAACCATGATGTTCACAGCGTCATAGACGTAGGGTGCGTACACCTGAACGTCGGCACCGAATTCCTTCTTGAACTTGGCCTTGAATTCGTTCTGGACTTTTTCGTACTTGCTACCAACTTCCACACCACCGGCTTCTGCGCAATAGACTTGGTTGTCTGTCACAGCGTCACCAGCCAACTTGACCAGCTCGGTGGAGCAGATGCCGTCGCCGCCCATGAACTTGGCATTGATGCCCAAGGCCTTCATCTGACGCAACATCGGGCCTGCAACAGCGTCCATACCACCGAAGAACACGACGTCAGCTTTCTTGCCCTTGATGGTGGTCAAGATCGAGTTGAAGTCGGTAGCTTTGTCAGTTGTAAATTCTTTGGCAACCACGTTACCGCCAGCGGCTGTAACAGCCTTGGCGAACTCCTGTGCTACGCCTTGGCCGTAAGCGGTACGGTCATCGATAACTGCAATGGCCTTGCCCTTGAGTTCTTTGACAGCGTAACGGCCCAGTGTGCCGCCCAGTTGTGTGTCGTCAGCCACCATACGGAACGCGCCCTTGAAGCCTTGGCGTGTGTACTTGGGGTTGGTAGCAGAAGGAGAAATCTGTGGAATGCCAGCATCGTTGTAAATGCGCGATGCAGGGATAGTAGTGCCGGAGTTCAAGTGACCGATCACGCCAGAAACCTTGGCATCAACCAGCTTTTGCGCAACTGCAGTGCCTTGCTTTGGATCCGCAGCGTCGTCTTCAGCCATCAGCTTGATGGTGACCTTTTTGCCGCCGATCATCACGCCCTTGGCGTTGAGTTCTTCAACAGCCATTTTGGCGCCGTTTTCATTGTCCTTGCCCAAGTGAGCAATAGCACCGCTGGTTGGGCCAACGTGGGCGATGGTCACAACTTCTTGCGCCATAGAAACGCCAGAAGCCAGAGCAAAGACGGCAGCGGCAACGATATTCAACTTCAACAGCATAAATTCTCCAGTAGTAAGAGGATGTGAACACACAGAGTGTCACTGCCCACACGATAGCGCATCTGAAAGCCCCGTTGCATAGGGATGCTACCAATACGGCCACTTTATTGAAATGGCTAATGAACTATAAGTAATGCTTCTTCTGTAACGGTGCGTCGCCGCACTGACTTTGTGCGCCTTTCACCGGTATAGGGCGCTTTTTAGCGCCCATCCGCGCCGTCAGCCCAATAGAGTCGCCGCGAAGGCGTTGACGGCGTCCACATCAGTGGGCAGCGTGGTGTAAGGCAGGGCTTCGCGGTCCATCAGTTCAACCATGCCACGGTCTATGGCGCGCGCCTGTTCTTCGTCTTGAAACCGGCCCGTACGGGTGTATTTGCGGCCACTGCGGGCAACCATGATGTTGACGTTGTTGCACTGGTTGTACCAATCAAGTATGTGGGTGCGCGTTTTGGGGATGTCGCAAATGTTGTCGAGGTAGTTCTCGTTGTAGAACAGCACCTGCGGCAGCGAGCACTCGGTGATCAAAAACTGCACCTGGCCGTCCAGCAAATTCAGCATTTGGTACTGGCGCTGGGCGATGAAATACTGGTTTTTGAGCACTTCGAAGTTTTGCTGCCACACCAACGACTTGGCAAAGTCGGGTATCACCTCTACCGTCTTCTCGCGCAGTTTCAAGTACAAGACGATGGCCGATGTGATGACCGACTTTTCGCACCCAGGGCCGCCTATGACATTCACTACCTGCGTGGGGTAGAGCCGCATCTTGGTTTCAGGCAGGTGGTTTGCAACGGATGTGTATTGGATTGACATACACACCATCGTAGCGGGGTTACATGGCCTTGAACAGGTGCGCGTAGAGCCGGCTGACGACAAATTTTTCTTTGAGCCCGCGCAGGGTCAGCGACGCCTTACCGGCCTCGTCACGGGTCACGGCTTCAATGGCTAGCGCCCGCACGATGGTGCCACGGTGTATTTGCCAAAACACGTCGGTGTCAATTTGGTCTTGCAACTCTTTGAGCGGGGTGCGGATCAGATACTCGCGCTCGGCGGTCAGCACCCGTACGTATTTGTCGGCCGCCTCAAAACACAGTACGTCGGCCACGGGCACCATGCGGATGGCATTACCCACGCTGGCCTGTATGACGGCCAGCGGCGCAGCGGGTGTGGACGCCGGCGCGCCCGATCGGGCATTGGGGCTGGCCAACAGACCCCGTAATTGGCTGAGTGTTGCTTCGAAATCGATAGCGGATTGTTCAGGTTTGGCGAGGGCTAGCGCCAGTTTTTCTATCGTCTTTTGTAGGCGCGGGGCTTGTATGGGCTTGAGCAGGTAATCCACAGCCTGGGCCTCAAAGGCCTGCACGGCGTATTGGTCGTAAGCCGTCACAAATACCAGTTGTGGGAAAGGGCGCGCCTGTGGGCCATCGGTGGGCCACTGCTCGGCGAGCTCGGTGGCGGCTTCCAGGCCGCTCATGCCGGGCATACGGATGTCAAAGAACAGTACGTCGGGTTGCAGTGCCAAGGCTTGGCGTACGGCAGATGCGCCATCGCCCACGGTTGCGACCACCTTCAGCGCAGGCCATGCACGCGCCAGTTCGCCTTGGAGCGCCAGGGCTAGCAAGTGTTCGTCTTCTGCAATCAAGGCGGTGGGGGTACTTGGTATTGTCGTCATGCTGTCAGGCGGTACCGTTGGTTTTCAGGGGCAAATGCAGCAGCGTGGTTGTGCCTTGGCCGGGGTTGGATGTCTGTTCAATTCGGGCTTGGGTTGCATAGGCGGCGGCCAAGCGCTCGCGCACCTGCGCCAGACCAAAGCCATCGGATGGTTGGGCGGCGCTGTCAAAGCCCACGCCGGTATCGGTCACTTCCAGGCTCAGCATGTTGTTGGCACCGCGCCGGGCCCGCACGGTGATGGTGCCGCCTTCGACCTTGGGCTCCAGACCGTGCTTGATGCTGTTTTCGACCAGGGGTTGTAGCAGCAGCGAAGGCACGCTTTGGTCGGCCAGATCGGCTGGCAAATCGAGCGCGTAGTGCAGGCGCGGGCCCATGCGCACGGTCATCAGTTCCAGGTAGTCGCGCAGGCGGTCAAACTCCAGCTTCAGCGCGTGGTTGCTGGCGCGCGAAGCACTGAGTGTGGCG
>JBDTAG010000038.1:0-7865 GCA_039924745.1 Rhodoferax sp. | reverse complement strand
GTGCAACCAGCAGCGTGGCATCCAATCCCACGTGTCGCAAGTTTCCGTAGCCTTACAAGCATCAATAGCCAAGCGTTCCTCATCATGAACGCAGCCGACTCCCAATCATCTGTCGACCCATCTGCTGACCTGTTCGCCGATCCGGTGACCGTATTTACCGCCGACTTGGGCCGACCCGCGCCCAAAGGCCGGCCCAGTGTGCGCTTCATGTTGTCGCACCCCGCGCATTGGATCGCGCTGGGTTTTGGCTCGGGCCTGTCGCGCATTGCGCCGGGCACAGCGGGCACGCTGTGGGGCTGGCTTGCATTTCTGGCGCTGTCTCCGTGGATGGATGACACCCGATGGGCTGTGTTGATCGCCGTGTCGTTGCCATTGGGCTGGTGGGCCTGTAGCGTGACTGCCCGCAACATGGTGGTTTTGGACCCAGGCAACGTCGTTTGGGACGAGATCGTGGCCTTTTGGCTGGTGCTGTGGCTGGTCATGCCCACGGGGTTGGTGGGGCAGGTCATGGCCTTTGGATTATTCCGATTCTTTGATGCGGTCAAACCCGGCCCGGTGGGATGGGCCGACAGCCTGTACCACCGCCTGGACCCGGTAACCGACCGCGCATGCTGGCGCAAGGCCGGCTTCGGCATCATGCTGGACGATCTGGTGGCGGCGGGCTGCACGGTGCTGGTGGTGGCCTTGTGGAGGTTTGCAATATGAATCGGCCATCACCTGATTTACTATCAAATTCAGAGCGGCATACGCATATTGCACGAGGGCTAGCGGCCGATTTGTTAAAAACTTTTAACTGGAAGCTGGCCACCGCCGAGAGCTGCACCGGCGGGCTGATCGCCGCCTGCTGTACAGATATTGCCGGTTCCAGTGACTGGTTTGAGCGCGGCTTTGTGACCTACTCCAACGCCGCCAAGACCGAGATGCTGGGCGTGGACGCGGCGCTGATTGCGCGCGATGGTGCCGTCAGCGAAGCGGTGGTACGGGCCATGGTGCAAGGGGCTTTGCAGCACTCGGCGGCCCAGGTCGCAGTGGCCGTCACCGGTGTGGCCGGACCCGGTGGTGGCAGCGAAGCCAAACCGGTAGGCACGGTGTGGCTGGGCTGGGCGACGCCTGCCGGTGTGGTGACTGAAGTGCAGCACTTTGCCGGTGACCGGGCGCAGGTTCGTGCGGCCACCGTGCAGCATGCACTGCAGCGCTTGGTCACCCTGCTGCAAACAAACACGCCTTAGCAAACGGCGACCGCGCCGCGCCCCTGCGCAGCATCCACCAACAAACCCAAGTCCACTAGCGCCGCCTGCGCAGCTTGGGGCAAGGGCGTAAAAGGCTCTGGGCCAATCAGTGCGGTGAGCTTGTCATTGGCCAGCGCGTGCGGGGTTTCCCACAGGTAGCGCATCTCCAACAGCGAGGCCCAAGTGGCCATGAACAGCGCACCGATGCGGATGATGGGCCAGGGCAGCCGCGCCATCTTCAGCGCTGCATTGGGTTTGACCCAGCCTTGGGTCTGGGCCAGCGGGGTCAACACATCCAGCCAGCGCTGGCCCGTGATGCGGTGGCCGGCAAAGTGCAGCACCTCGAATACCGGCAGTTGGGCCCGTCGCTCAGCTACGGCTACAAAACAGCGCGCCAGGTCCGGCAAATAGGCCCAGGCCGTGGACACTTCAGGTGCACCGGGGTAGGTGAACACGCCCTTGCGGATGTCCTTGACCATGGCCGTGTCAAACCAGGTCCCGGTGCCGCCGCCAAAAAAATCCCCAGCGCGGATCACCACACAGCGCACGCCAGACTGCTGCAGGCGCGCCTCCATCTCCATGCGCAATTGGCCCTTGAGGGTGCGCGCCCGCTGCGGCGTGTCTTCGCGCAAGACAGCAGGCATGGCCGCACCAAAGTTATAGACATTGCCCGGCACCATCAGCGTAGCGCCCAGCGCCCGGGTGATGCTAATGGCCGCATCGGTCATGGGCAGCACCTGGGCCTGCCAAGCCTTGTTGGTATAGGCCGGGCTGAGCGCGTGCACGACGACCGTGGCGCCTTGCGCGGCGCGCGCCAAGGCGTCGGTGTTTTGCAAATCGATGCCCAGCCATTCGATGGCGGCATCGTGGGTCACTTTGGCCTGGGGTCGCGTCTGGCCCAGCACGCGCCAGCCGGCTTGTGCAAAGGCGCGGGCCGCGCTAAGGCCAAAACGGCCTCGGGCGCCGAGAATCAAAACGGTGTTGCTGCTGGAGGTAGCGGTGGTTTGCATGGTGTTCCTTCGGTGATGAATGGAGCCATTGTGGAAAGACTGTGCACTTTCCACAATTGCATATATGCTCACACCAGCTATGCAATAGTGAATATCAATATGCCACAAGCCCATGCCTTTGACTGGAGCCTGATTCGCTCTTTCCTCGCCGCACTCGACCAGGGCAGTTTGCTGGGCGCAGCACGCGTGCTCAAAACCAGCCAACCCACGCTGGGTCGGCACATTGCCGAGTTGGAGTCGCAATGGGGCGTGGTGCTGTTTGAGCGCACGGGGCGCGGCCTGGTGCCCACGCCTACGGCTCTGCAACTGGCCGAAGCGGCCCGTGACATGGAGGCAGGTGCCCTGCAACTAGCCCGCAACCTGAGCGGCGCACAGGCTCAAACCATGGGCACGGTGCGCATCACAGCCAGCGTGCCGGTGGCCGTCCAATTGATGCCACCCCTGTTGGCGCGCATGCGTCTGGAATTGCCGGATATTCAAGTGGAGCTGGTATCCAGCAATCAGGTGTCCAACTTGCTTCGCCGCGAAGCCGATATTGCGATCCGCATGGTGCGCCCCGAGCAGGGCACGCTGGTAGCCAAGAAGATTGGCAATGTAGGAATAGGCGCCTATGCGCACCGCACGTATCTGGCCCGCCACAGTGCGATTCGACAACCGGCCGATTTGCTGCAACACGATCTGATTGGCAGCGATACCGACACTTCCATCTTGCGGGGCTTTCAGGCCATGGGTTTTCCTGTCGGGTCAGAGGCCTTTGCGCTGCGCACCGACGATTTCATCGTGCAGTGGCAGGCAGTGCGCGCGGGTTTTGGCATTGGCTTTGTGGCCCACTACATGGCCCGTACCGACGCCGACGTGGTAAGGGTACTGCAAGGCCTGCTACCCATCCCCGATCTACCCATGTGGCTGGCCGTGCACCGCGAGATTCGCACCAACCGCCGCATACGGTCGGTATACGACTTTTTGGCAGAGGCACTGCCTCAGGTCATTTAGAAAGTTTCCCAATCGTCATCCCCACCCGCGGGTGCGGGCTTGGGTTGCATCTTGGGAGCCGTGGCGGCTGGCCTGGACGCGGGCTTTGCAGCCGTTGGCTTGCGCGCTGCAGCCGACGCACCGATGGAGCGGCGCTCATCGCCCTTGAATGGCTTTGCCGCACTGGCAGGTGAACGCACAGCCGTGCGCAGTACACCTGTGCCAGCATGGGCGGACACCTTGAAGAAGGCCACCGCCTGCACCAGTTCATTGGCCTGGCTCTTGAGACTGCTGGCCGCTGCCGCCATCTCTTCCACCAAGGCCGCATTTTGTTGTGTCGTCTGGTCCATCTGGGTGACCGCTTCGCCCACCTGGGAAACGCCCAGTGCCTGCTCATTACTGGCGGCACTGATTTCGCCCATGATGTCGGTCACGCGTCTGATGCTGCTGACCACTTCGGCCATGGTGGCACCCGCTTGGTCAACCAGCGACGTGCCATGCTCGACGCGCTCCACGCTGGCATTGATCAGCATCTTGATCTCTTTGGCTGCTTCAGCACTGCGCCCGGCCAGTGATCGCACCTCGCTGGCCACGACCGCAAAGCCACGACCCTGTTCACCCGCGCGGGCCGCTTCGACCGCCGCGTTCAAGGCCAGGATATTGGTCTGAAAGGCAATGCCGTCGATCACGCTGATGATGTCCGATATTTTGCGGCTGGACTCGTTAATACCCTTCATCGTCTCGACCACCTGACCGACCACATTGCCACCTTCTACTGCAATGGTGGATGCGCTCTGGGCCAACTGGTTAGCCTGCTTGGCGCTGTCGGCGTTTTGCCGAACGGTAGCGCCCAGTTCTTCCATGGAGGATGCGGTTTCTTCGAGCGCACTGGCCTGCTGCTCGGTACGGGCCGACAAATCATTGTTGCCTTCAGCAATCTCGGCGCTGGCGGTGGCTACGCCTTCAGAGCCGGTGCGCACTGTGGTGACGATCTGGGCCAGGTTACCCTGCATGGCACTGAGGCTGGCCATCAGACTGGTGGTGTCACCCGGCTGCAATGCGATGGTGCGTGTGAAGTCGCCTTGGGATACTGCCTGGGCCATTTCCGCCGCCTCACCGGGCTCACCACCAAGCTGTTTGAGCAGGCTGCGGATAATCAGGTAGGCCACCACGGCGGCCAGGATCAAGGCCAGCAACCCCATCACCACCATGATGGTTCGGGCATCCGCATAGGTGTCGTCGCCGGTCTTGGAAGTGGCGTCCATAGCCTCGGTTTGAAAGGCCGCCAACTCGTTCAGTACCGCGTCATAACTCCCCAGCGCCGGACGCAAATTTTTGGACAGATAGACTTTTGCTTCGTCGATCTTGTCAGCCGCGATCAATGCCATCAATGCGTCCTGTTCGGAAACATATTTCGAGCGTACGTCCTTGACCTTTTGCAGCAACTCTTTGCCTTTGGTCATGACGATCAGACGTTCCAGCAGTTCAAGGTTCTTCTTCGACACTTCTCGCGTTTTGACGATGACGTCGTTAAACGGTTGGCGTTCGGCCGCGTCGCTGGCCAGTAGCATGTCGCGCATTGCAATGGACTGGGACTCGGCCTGGATTTGTATGGTGTAGGCCGCATCAATCTTGGGCACACGGTCGTCCACAATCGTGCGAATCACGTTGTCCATACGCAGCAGTGAAAACAGGCCCATGCCCAGAATCACCAGCATCAGTGCACACAAAGCACCGAAACCCAGGGTCAGCCGCGTGCGCACGGTCCAGGAAGAAATGTTCATTCGATCACTCCAAAAAATTATGGAAATCTGCTGTATTTACTTGCATGAGCGCGCAATCCAACTTCAACGCTTGCCTGTCACATCCTAGCCTGACTATACGGAGGTGGCAATCTCTTAAAGGTGCCTTTTCAAGGTATCAGCCATCTACCTCGATAGCACGCTGCTGAGATCAAGCACCATGGCACTTCTTGTATTTCTTGCCACTGCCGCAGTAGCACGGGTCGTTGCGGCCCGGCACATCGGCACGGCGCAGCGTCTCTACGCGTGGGCCAATGCCACGCCAGATCTCGCGCAGGTCATAGACCGACCAGACGGCATCGGCAAAGGCGTTCAAGCGGTCCGTGCTCATGGATGGCGGGCCGTCTTCGCTGAACGGCGACAGCTCGGGCTCGCCTTCGTCGTCTTCGGTAAGCGCCACGATGGATTGAAGCGCCACGTCATGCCACTTGGCAGCTTTTTTGTCACTGGGCTCGGCCCAATCGTCGGTCCAGGCCTCGACCGCAAACATGAACCCCAGCGCCCAGACCTGGCCAAAGGCCGGCAAGGCTTCGTCGGGCAGCTCGGCGCGCTCGGCATCCGTCAATTCGGCCATGGCACCGCGCACGTCCATCACTTCGGGGTGGTAGGCGGTTTCGTCCTCCAATGATTCGATGGGGGTGTCCAGCGCGGTCAGCACCTCGGTCCAACGTTGGTCCCATATTTCCAGAAACTGCGCGCGCTGTGCGGCATCGGCAAAGGAGCCTCCGGCTTCGGGTTCGGCCTCGCCGTCTTGCACTACGACGGGGGCGTCATCGCCCTCCTCGCCAATCGCCAGCAGCACATCCAGGTATTCTGCTTGGGGTATGGCGCGGCGGCAGCAAATCAATGCCGCCATAAAGCCCTCGCAAAACTCCCACTGTGGGGTTTCGTCGTAGCGGGTGCGCAGGTCGTCGAGGATGGCGTCTATGGCGTCGAATTGGTCTGCGGTGACGGCACCGGGCAAATCGCTGGCAGCGGAAGTTTCGGAAGCGTCAGGGGTAGTGGGGTTGGAAGTCATAGGGTTCAGCTTTACGTGGAATGTGCGCAACACGGCGGTTTGGAACGGGTTTACACCATTCTGCCTTGTTGCATTTGCCTGCTATTGTCGGGCGATGCTGAATTATCTCGACTCGATTTTCCCGGTACGTTACACGGCCATGGGCCTTTGTTGCTTTGGGCTGCTACTCAGCCTGTTCAGCCTGGTGGCCTTTGGCGTCGGCCTGCCGGTATTTGTGCTGTTCGGGGCGCTGGTGGCCACCGGCGTGTACGACCTGCGCCAGCACAAGCGCTCCATCCTGCGCAACTACCCCATCATCGGCCACATCCGCTTCATGCTGGAGTTTGTGCGCCCCGAAATCCGTCAGTATTTCATCGAGAGCGACAACGATGCCAACCCGTTCTCGCGCGCCCAGCGCTCGCTGGTGTACCAGCGGGCCAAAGGCGACCCTGACAAACGTCCGTTTGGTACCCAACTCGACGTGCATGCTGAGGGCTATGAGTGGATCAACCATTCCTTGGCCCCCACGCATGTGGACTCGCACGATTTCCGGGTGATCATCGGCGCAGGCCGCGCCCAGCCCTATAGCTGCAGCGTGTTCAATATCTCGGCCATGAGTTTTGGCGCGCTCAGTGCCAACGCCATCCAGGCGCTTAATGCGGGGGCCAAGCGCGGGGGTTTTGCACACGACACGGGCGAAGGCTCGATCTCGGTACACCACCGCAAACACGGTGGCGACCTGATCTGGGAAGTGGCCTCGGGCTACTTTGGCTGCCGAAACGACGACGGCAGCTTCAGCGCCGAGAAATTCACGACCAACGCCCGTGACCCGCAGGTCAAGATGATTGAGATCAAGCTCAGCCAGGGCGCCAAGCCCGGTCACGGCGGCGTACTGCCTGGTGCCAAGGTGACGCCCGAGATCGCCGAAGCGCGCGGCGTGCCGGTGGGCGTGGACTGCATCTCACCCGCATCGCACAGTGCGTTTTCCACCCCCATCGAAATGATGCAGTTCATCGAACGTCTGCGTGAACTCTCGGGCGGCAAGCCAACCGGAATCAAGTTGTGCATCGGCCATCCCTGGGAGTGGTTTGCCATGGTCAAGGCCATGCTGGCCACCGGCATCACCCCCGACTTCATCGTGGTGGACGGCGCTGAAGGCGGCACCGGTGCCGCACCGGTCGAGTTCACGGACCATGTGGGGTCTCCACTGCAAGAGGGTTTGCTGCTGGTGCACAACACGCTGCGCGGCGTGGGCCTGCGCGATCAGATCAAGATTGGTTGCGCCGGCAAGGTGGTCAGTGCCTTTGACATCGCCCGCATGGTGGCACTGGGTGCCGACTGGTGCAACAGCGCGCGTGGCTTCATGTTCTCGTTGGGCTGTCTGCAGGCACAAACCTGCCACACCGGCCACTGCCCCACCGGCGTCACCACGCAAGACCCGCTGCGCCAACAATCATTGGTGGTGCCCGACAAGGCAGAGCGCGTCTACAACTTCCACCAGCAAACCCTGCACGCGCTGCAAGAGCTGGTGCAAGCGGCAGGTGTGGAGCACCCGCAGGACATCACCGCGCACCACATCGTGCGCCGCTCGGGCGACCATAAGGTGCAATCCCTCGCACAGCTGATATTGACGCAATTGCCCGACCGGGCGCTACTGGAAAGTGACTTGCAGGCCCTGCCGATGATCTACCGCCAGACCTGGCCGCTGGCTGTCGCCGAGACATTTTTGCTGCAGCACGAACCGCTAAAGGCTTTGCCGGTTTAAAGAGTCAAACAATCGCAGACTGGGCAATTGCTACACATTAGATAGCAACATGTGCTTGCGCACCGAGGGCTAGCAGCCTTATTTTCATAC
>JBDTAG010000037.1:0-4545 GCA_039924745.1 Rhodoferax sp. | reverse complement strand
GTACTGCGTAGCCGTGCGCACTGAGCAGCTCACGCATCATTTCGCCAAAGCCACCCATGTGGTGGCTGTCTTGCCCATTGGGGCCCCCATGTATGAACAGCACGGTTGGATAGTTTTGACCCTTTTGGTAAGCCAGGGGCAGCGTCAACAGGCCATGCACTTCAGTGCCATCGTTGCTGGTGGCGCTGAAATCTTGGGTGCGCCCCCACTGCAGCCCCGCCACCCAGTCGTCATTCTGGTGCGTAAGGCGGTTCAATACCGATGCGTTGGCCTGCGGGTTGAACAGATGCACTTCGTCCGGGTGTTTGGCATCGCCGGCCAACACGGCCAAGACGCCATTGCGAGCGATTGACAAAAACGACACGCTTGCCTGCACCGGGGTCAGCTGCTGCACAGCGTGCGCACCTTCGGCAGCGGCGTCAACGCGGACCATGTAGCTGCTGCGGTCGTCATCCACAATGCCAAACAGGCTGAGCCCGTCAGGCGCCCATGCAATGGCGTTGTGAAACCCACGCTCCAGGTTTTGACTCAGGACCTGAGCCGGGCCACCGTCGCGGCTGACCTTGGCCAAGCGGTTGCGCTGGTAGGCCGATAGCCTTACTTCCCCGCCCATTAAAAAGGCCAGGTTGCGACCGTCGGGGCTCCACAAAGGATAGCTGTCTTCGTCGGTCGTAAAGGTAGCTAACTTGCGTGCGGGCATTTCTTGCCCGGCTTGTACTGGCATGTCCATCACGAACAAGCTGGTCTCTTCCGTGCGGTCAGCTTCCACAGAACGGTTGCTCAAGAAGGCCATCTGCCGTCCATCGGGTGACCAGGCCGGTGCGGTCTCGCCGAAGGTTCCGGTGGTCAGTTGTGTCAACTTGGATGTGGGCAGATCCAACACAAAGAGATGGTTCTTTTGGGGACCCAGGTAACCTTCGATATCTTGCTTGAAATGGAACCGGTCAATGACGATGGGTGGTTTGGTTTTGCGCTTCCAGCCCTCCAACTGCTCCGGGTCCTCGCGCGGGTCAGCATCGGCTACGACCAGCACCAATTGCTTGCCGTCTGGCGACCAGCGGTAATCATTGACGCCGCTTTTGACGGTGGTGACTTGCTGGGCTTCGCCGCCGCTGCGGTTCAATCGCCAGACTTGGGCGCTCTTGTGTGCATCGTCATCCTCGCCACGGGTTGCCAGGAATGCCAACCATTGGCCCTGAGGGTCCCAACGCGGTTTGCCATTGACGTCGCCAGAATGCGTCAACCGCAGGTGCTGCTTGCCATCTGTGCTGCTCATCCACAAGTCCTTTTGCAGCTTGTCCTTCTCGGCGTTGCTCGTTTGCACGGTGTAGGCCACCCAAAGACCGTCGGGTGAAATCTGCGCTTCGGCCAGTGACTTCAGGGCCATAGCATCGGCGGGTTGCATCGGGTGGGGTTGGGCAGCGATAGCGGGTGCTGCGTTCAAACAGGCCAACAGGCCCAGAAAGAGGGCGATTCTTTGGATCATGGGGTGGATGCTCATGGGTGACAGACGAGCTCGGAATATATACACATCCGCCACGCACAACTGCGCAGTAGTTGTCCAGCAACGTGCGGGTATCGCCGAGCGTAGGCAGATGCCGGCAGGCCAATAGGTGACACGTTGCTCGAAGACGCCTTGAAAGCGCGCCTCAAATATGAAAATCACCGTAACAAAATCATGTCATGCGGATTTTCAAATAGACACAAAGTCTAGCTGCCCTCTGGATCAGGCGATCTGCACAAACCAACGCTATTTGCCAGTTGCTTGCGCTATAAAGTTTCGCAAGGCCGGTGTGATTTGTTTGTCTCGGTGCACCACCAAATAGCACTGGCGCGTCATTTTTGGAATAGTCGTCGCAAGCCTGTAGACGCGGCCACTGGCCAGCCAGTCGCTCACAACCCAGTGCGAAAGGCAAGCCACGCCCAATCCTTCTGCCACTGCAGATTTGATGGCTTCCGAGCTGCCTAGCTCCATACTGCGCCGATACGCGCGAAGGTGCGGCAGCAGCAGTTGATCCGTGGTGTCCCTGGTGCCGGAACCCGGTTCACGCAACAACCACACCATATCCCTCAACGCTTTCAAAGAGAGCTTCTCGGAACCAGTTTCGCGCTGAGCAATGGGTGCAGTTGGGCTTGGTGTACCTGCGACCACCACTAGTTCGTCCTGTAGCCAAGGCGTCACTGCGAGCGCAGACCGGTGACAAGGGCCTTCGATAAGCCCTATGTCGAGCTCAAATTCTGCTACAGCATCGCAAATAACCTCTGTGTTGGCAATGGTGACTTTTGACTTCCAGCCCAGCGCGCTTTCCTGCGGACGGGTTACCAGATATTGGCTGAGCAATTTCGGTAATACATAGTTGCCAATCGTCGTACTGGCACCTATCCGAAGGGATTGCGCCTGCGCACTTCCGTCGTGCGACATGCGTTCGATATTTGCCGCTCCATCCAGCAAGGCAAGCGCCTGTGGCAGCAACGTTCGGCCGTTGTCGTTCAGCAGCAAACGCTTACCAGAACGGTCAAACAAACGCAACGAGAGCAGACGCTCAAGTTCATTCACTGCCGAGCTGGTGGCCGATTGCGATAGCGCAATTTCTGCGCTGGCTGCGGTCGTACTACCACTGCGCGCAACAGCCACAAATATTTGCAATTGCCTAAGAGTGAGGCGCAAAACTTCCATAGGCAGATCCGAGTGACTTTATAGCTATTAGATGAATATAGTTTAGCTAAATAACCTGTTGGACAGTTATATGTTCAAGCTCTAAATTCGGAACTGTGACAAGAAAACCATCCTATCCAAAAAGAAAATCCATGACTACAACTTTGGTCACCACCAGCGCAAACCGTACCGAAGTATTCGGCAGTGAACCCATGCGCTTGTTGCCGGGGGTAGCACTGAGTGGTGTGCTGGCGGCGATGGGTATCGCGCTGGGGAATATTGGCTGGCTGCAAGATCACGGGTTCAGCGCTCTAACCCTGGCCATCGTGCTGGGTATGTTGGTGGGCAACACGGTGTACCCTCGCTTCGCTGGCGCAAGTGGCCCTGGAGTGAACTTCTCCAAGCAGAATTTGCTTCGCCTGGGCGTCGTGCTTTATGGTTTGCGGCTGACGGTGCAGGATATTGGGCATGTAGGATTCGCCGGCGTTGCCACTGACGCCATCGTGCTGGGCTCGACTTTCGCCTTGGCTTGTGTCATTGGCATTCGATGGCTCGGTATGGACCGCAAGACCGCCATGCTGATCGGAGCCGGCAGTTCCATTTGCGGGGCCGCCGCGGTGATGGCCGCAGAACCTGTCGTTAAAGCCCGCGCAGAGCAAGTCACGGTCGCGGTGGCAACTGTCGTGGTGTTTGGCACAGTAGCCATATTTTTGTACCCCATGCTATTTGAATTGAATCAAAAATGGCAGTTGATTCCTGGCGGCGCAGATGGCTTCGGAATTTATATTGGCTCGACCATCCATGAGGTTGCGCAAGTGGTGGCAGCTGCGCGATCAATCAGCTCCCATGCGGCTGACACTGCTGTGATCGCAAAAATGGTTCGGGTCATGATGCTGGCGCCTTTTCTCATCATGCTGTCCGCTTGGCTGGCACGGGACGGTGCCAAATTTAGGTCGCCGGACACTGTGGCGAAGACCAAGTTAACCGTGCCCTGGTTTGCATTCGCCTTTGTCGGGGTGGTTCTTTTCAATTCGCTGCAGCTTTTGCCCACGAGCTTGGTCGCGGTAACGACCGAAGTCGACACCGTCCTTTTAGCCATGGCTATGGCGGCTCTGGGGCTTGCTACTCAAATATCGTCCATTCGCAAAGCCGGTTTCAAGCCCCTGTTGCTCGCACTGATTCTTTTTGCCTGGCTTGTGGTGGGTGGCGCATGGATCAATCGCTGGGTGTTCAGTCTGCTCGGGTAAGTGATAGATAGACCGCTGATTGGGTCAGGTTGACGCTGCCTATTGTCAAGACGTTCTTTTTCTGCGGCACCAGTAAAAGCGTCTTGCCGCCGCCCAATGTCATCACTTGCCAATACGCGTTGTTCCACCAACCACAGCATTGCCGCCTTGTGCGTTCGTCTATGTGCAAGCGGAAATGGCTGCTGTGGCAACAGCTGCTTTCAAGAGGGTTCGCCGCATACGTGGCACCTTTTAGCTACTCGCTGCAACCGTCAATTCATCCCCTTGGTCGCGGCATCAGCTTGGCGGCGTTACATTAGCGCTCTTACCGCAAGCACTTTCCATACTATCGACATGAAAAAACTTACCGTTCTGGCCTTGCTCTTGGCGGCCGGGTATGCACAAGCCCAAACAACCGTAACCAAGCCAACCGCTCCAACTGCAGCCGCCGCATCCGCGCCTGTTTCAACCGCGCCAGCGTCTACGCCTGTACTAGCGTCTTCTCCGGCCAAGAAGGAACTGATTGCTCGCATACTGGTTCTGCAGCAAGGGGCTATCGAACAGACCGCGCAAGCATTGGTTGAGCGCCCAGCTGTCCAACTGCAACAGCAGGCTGCGATGGCCTTGCAAACGCGCGTGCCGCCTGACAAGCGCGAAGCAGCT
>JBDTAG010000036.1:0-4788 GCA_039924745.1 Rhodoferax sp. | reverse complement strand
TAGCGCCGTGCGACAGATTGCGCGGGAGACGGATTGGCTTGCAGATCACCGCGACGTAGCCAGCGTCGCGCGCGTAGCGATCGATACCGTGACCTATTGTTTCTGCTGGGCTTTCTGTTGCTCGGCGGCTACGGCTTCCATCTTCTTGGCGAAGTCTTGCATGCCCTGCATGTCGATCTTGACTTCACCGTCCGGTGACTTGATGGTCATGGTTGGGTTGGATGCATCGCCATTGCTGCCTGAGGCCGTCGAAATATCAATGTTCCCCTTGGGTGTGCTGATTTGCATTCCGTGCGTGCCGTTGATCCCGTTCATGCTGTGCATGCGCGACATCGGCGATGGCATGAATATGTTGCTGACCAGGCTGATCAACACTGCGCCAACGATGCCGACAATGGCCGCCACCACCAAATACGAAATGGATTTTTCAGCGGGGTTCTTCATTAACACCGGCAAGCCCAGGTACAGCAGATACAGCGAATAGCAACTGCCCAAAATCGACAGCATGGACAGGCCGGGTATGGCCATAAATACGCCGGCCAACATGGCCGGTGTGCTGGCATAAACCGTCAGTTTGACGCCATTCATCAGATTGGCTGTTCCGCCGAAGGTGTTGGCCAATTGGCTGATCAGCCAACCCCAAACGAACACCATGACCAGTGTCATGACATAGTTGCTAATGGCCATACCCAAGCCGGTGAGAATGGGCAGGCGCATCGAAAAGCCGAATCCACCGACGCCCAAAATGCTCCAATAGATGAAGCTTGCTACCGCCGGTATGGCGGCCAGGATGACCATGTAGGGCACATAGAGTTTTTGCCAATCCGTGGGCTCTTGCTCAACGGTGACCCATGTAGGGCCTGGGTTGACGACCATTGCGCGCGCGCGTCCAACAATATCCATGTGAAGACTCCCTGTAGGTGGTTGAAAAAATGCAGTCTACTGGAAGCCCTGCGAACCACCTAACGCTCTTACAGCGCACGTGTATCAGTCGTATTAGCGCGCGTGCGTTCGCTGAAACAATTTTTTACGAACGAGCTGGATGTTGTTGCGCAATGCGTAGAGTTCTTCGGTGTACGACAGCGGGACCACAATTTTTTCGGCGTGTCGATCCATCTGATTGAGCTCTTCGAGCAGGGGTGCCGTGTCCTCGCAATGTTCTGCCCGACCTTCGAGTTCACGCAGTTGCGCATACCAGCGGAAGATGCGCGAGCGCACGCGAAACGCATACAGCGGCGGTATCACGCGCGACAACGGCAACAGCACCGCCAAAATGATACCCATGGCCAGCCACATACGCTCTACCAAATTGGCGACCCAGAACGGCAGATAACGCTGCAGCAAAGGTGTACCGCCCTGGATGCTGCGTTCGGCCTCTTGGGCAACGGGTAGCTCGTTGTTGCGGACGTTGGGGTATTCCCGCGCGTGCTTGAACCAGCCTGCGCTGCCATGGATGGTGTTACCCGCCAGCGCAAACAATTGCAGCAGTGCGGGGTGGGTCGTGGTGTGGGTGAGCAGGGTGGTGGTGGGCGCAACCAGGCGCACATTTTTGGGCGGTATGTCATTGGCCAGATCCACGACGCCGCGCGGAAGCAGGGCAGGGCTTAAAAAGGAAAAGCGTCTGGAATACGCCTCGGCCTGGGCAAAGTCCATCAGCTTGATGCCGGGTGTCTGCAATAGCATCTGCACCATCTGCGATTCGGGTGCCGAGGCAAACACGATGGCGTCCAAGTCGCCATTCAGAAAAGCCACCGTGGCCGGTGTTTGCTCCAGCTCAGACAGCGTAAGCGCGCTTGGGTCCACGCGGTTGCTATCGAGCAGCTTGCGCATCAGGCTGGGTACACCACTGCCTGCTGTGCCCACGTTGACGCGCAGACCGTGCAATTGGGTCAATGAATCCAGTGTGTGCGGTGGCGTGGTGTCAGCAGGCGCTGAGGCCTCTCGGTAAAACAGCCACACCGGTTCTAGGAAAAGGCTGCCGAGCGATTCAAGATTGGCGTCGTCGGGGCCATCGGCTTCCCGTGTGCCGCCTTGAACAAAGCCGAAATCGGCTTTGCCTTCGCGCAGCAGGCGTAAGTTGTCCGCAGAGCCTTCTGACGGCAGCAGGTTCACCGTGATGCCATCCTTGGCCAGCAGCTTGGCGTAGCGTTTGCCAAATTCTTCGTAGGCGCTTTGGGCGGGGCCTGTAGCCAGGGTTACGTGCTTCGGTGGGTTGGGGTCCAGCCACCAATAGGCCAAGGACAGCAGCAGGATGGCCAGCGCCGCAAATGGGCCGACTGAAACGGCCAGGTCGCGCAATGAGAGCAAGGTAAATCGTATGGAATGGGTCACATCGCAACCATAGCATTAACGCGATGGTGCCGGAGTCTTGTCTTTGAAGTCGCAAAAAGCACTGACACCACATTGCCAGCAAAGGGGTTTGCGAGCCTGGCATATATAGCGACCCTGCAAGATCAGCCAGTGGTGGGCATCGACCATGTACTGCACGGGAATGCGTTGCAGCAATTGGTGTTCGACCTTGTCAGGTGTTTTGCCTGGTGCCAACCCCGTGCGGTTGGAGACGCGAAAAATATGCGTGTCTACTGCCATGGTCGGTTGGCCAAAGGCTACGTTGAGCACCACGTTGGCGGTCTTGCGGCCCACGCCTGGCAGGGCTTGCAGCTCTTCTCGGGTGCCAGGCACTTTGCCGCCGTGCAAATCCACCAGCATGCGGCAGGTTTGCAGCAGATGCCGAGCTTTGCTGTGGTACAGGCCAATGGTTTTGATGTAAGACTCCAGCCCGTCCAGGCCCAAATCCAAAATGCCCTGCGGCGTATTCGCCACCGGGAATAGTTTGCGGGTGGCTTTGTTGACCCCCACATCGGTAGCCTGCGCGCTCAACAACACGGCGGTCAGCAACTCGAACACGCTGGTGTATTCGAGCTCGGTCACGGGCATGGGATTAGCGGCTTTTAGCGTGGCGAAGAAGGCTTCGATTTGGGGCGTTTTCATAGTGTTGCATCGCGGGCGTTGTAACTCCTATTGTCGCGTCAGCTTGCAGTTGCCGAAGACCGTGAAATGAACGCGATCATGCAGGATGATTTCAGAGTCCTGCGGCCGCTTAGGCTTTGCGTCGAAAGCAGGTACTCTTCCATACCCTTTTAGGTATTTAATTATGCGACTCACTCTATTGGCCATTTTTTTTACTATTAGCTTTTCGCAGAGCGCGTGGTCAGCTCCCGTTGAATGCACTGATCGCCCTGAGTGTTGGCCAGAAGGCAGTGCGATGAACACGGGCCTGACCCTTCGCGATAAGCAGATCAAAGCCCAGAAAGCGGTAGAAAAAGAACACGATGAATTGGTGAATATCGTTGCATCAGCAACGTCTGCCGATGGAACCGACCGCACGGACGGGCGACTGGTTGCAGCCTTGAAGGCGCAACAAACCACATGGTCAAAATACAAAGTAGATGAATGCGAACTTGTCGGAACTTTGACCGGAGCCGGAGGCTCGTGGCCTTCGACCTATGCGACCAAATGTGAAGCGAATTTGACAGAGCAGCGCTTGGTTCGTATCCGGTCAGCAACAAAATGCATACAGAAAATTCAAAAAGACAAACGGCTCTACGAGCAAAGCAGTTGCCTTGAACAATTGGCACCGCTTGTGAATGGGCGGTAATTTGGAATTCGAATACTGACATGGCGGACATGCAGAATTTCATCCTGCCCTGTCCGACAGCTGTAGCCTAATTTTTTCACGCAATCTGCGGGCTCGCCTCCAGGAGGCTCACTGACTTTTTCGTCCGTCAGTGAGTAACCGCCTGTGGCCGAGCGTGGCCGATGCGTTTACGCCAAATGCCGCAGTTCCCGCAGCGCAACCGATACCGGTGCCAGGTCCGCAGCCTGCGTGCTGATGGTGGTCAGCAGCGCCTGCAGCCGACCAATAGCTTGGCCGTGCTGCGTGCGCCAAGCCTCTACCGCTTCGGCGCTACGCGACAACTGGCCCAGCGTGATCTGGCGGGCGATGGAGTACACGTCGTCACGCGCGCTGCCACGGGCCTGTGTTTGCCACAGGGTGTCGGTAGGCAGGCGGTTGATCTGTGTACGCCAGTCGGTCAGGCCCAGATCGGCTTCTATACCGAAGTAGGCACGTGCGGCCTGCTCCAGCCCGGTGTTGGCGCTTTGTGCAAGGTCTACCAGATCCAGCGCAGGGAAGATGAATTCCAGTGCCGTCAGATTCTGTGCCAGTTCTGCGTCTACACCGGCTGCTACCAGCACATCGGTGGCTTTCTTCCAGCCATCTTGTGCGCTCTGTGGCAACCAGGCGTCCAGATTCGCGCGTAGTTCGCGTGCCGCCGGTTGGTAGCGGTGAATCAGCGTGGGCAGGTCGGTGCCTTCGGCGCGGATGCGCAGCATCCAACGTGATGCCCGCTGTGCAATCGCAATCAACTTGCTCAGCAGGTCGAGTTGCAAATTGGCGTCGATTTTGTAGTCCAACGCGTCGAGTTGGTCCCAGATGGGCTCCAGGTCAAAAATCTCCCGGGCCAGCGTAAAGGCGCGGATCACGTCTGCAGCGGTCGCACCGGATTCGGAGGCTATGAAGTTGACGAAGGTCGCACCGGTGCGGTTCACCACGGTGTTGGTGATGAAGGTTGCAATGATCTCGCGCTTGAGCGGGTGGGCTGCAATGGCGGTACCAAACTTCTCTGTCAGAACTTGGGGGAAATAAGCCTTGAGTGCGCGGCTGAAGAATGGATCGTCCGGCAAATTGCTGGCCACCAGGTCATCAAACACCGACATCTTGGCGTA
>JBDTAG010000035.1:0-3022 GCA_039924745.1 Rhodoferax sp. | reverse complement strand
TCTATTGGCAATAACCCACCCCCTCCCGTTCTCAATGTGCAGCCAGTGATCGTTGGTACACCTGTATATGGTGCAGCACCGATTTACCTAAACGTGCCTTTGGAAGAGTCTCGAAATTGGGGCCGCTACTGTGATCACTACCGTGCCTGCGGTCGCCCCGTCCACTTCGTGCGTGTGGACCAAAATAATCGTTGGTGGGAGAACCACGGTGAATATTTGCGTGGCCCGAGCCAGTACAACTTGCAGGAAGCGCGTCGCATTGAGCAGCGGCGCGAAAGATATGATCGGTATGAACGCCATGACCGCTACGAAGGCAATGACCGGCGTGACCATGACCACGGACATGGCCATGACCGACGCGATGACAACGACCGTCGCGACGAACACCGCTAAGCGATGAAATCCAGCACCGCACCCAGGTGCTGGTCGTAGTCACTCAAAGCGTGGTCGCCGCAAGGCAGCAGCTTGATGTTGGCACCTGCGTAGTGGCCCGTCATCTCGTGCCAATCCAGCACTTCATCCCCTTTGGCAATCACTGCGTAGTAACGCTCGGGTTTGCTGATGTGCGCAATCTCTTGGGCAAGCAGTTCGTCGACATAGGCTGCTTCAAAAACGAAATGCTGCTCGGGGTCATGCCACGTGGTTTGGTCGCCCAGGTGTGACGCCAAATCCCGCGCGGGGTGGACCGCAGGGTTGAGCAACACGACCCTGCAACCCCATCGCTCTGCCAGCCAAGTTGCATAAAACCCGCCCAGCGATGAGCCGATGATTGCCGTTGTGGCCAGCGGCCAATGAGCGGTCGCCTTCAACACATCTTCCATGGCCTGCTTGGGAGACGCAGGCAAGGCGGGGCACAGCCACGCCACCCCAGGGAAGTATTCGGCCATTGCATCAGCGGTTTTCCGCGCTTTGTTAGACGCAGGTGATGAACGAAAACCGTGCAGGTAGAGCAGATGGGTGGTGTGCATGTCGTTGCGATTGGTGAGTCAGGTCAGAGGATGTTCGGGCAGTGGCTGCCAAAGGGTTTACCGAACTGGCGTTATTGAAAAACCCCATGCGCCTTACACCGCAGCCAGCATCTCTGCGCACACGTTCCAAAGGCGCTCTGCGGAAGCGTCATCGCATGCATGTGCTTCTACGCCGCGAAAGCGGGCGAAGGGACTGCCGACGTCAGTAGGGGCCGCAATATCGCAGTCTTCGCAATAGACGCCGGGCTTGCCGAGCAACGCAGGGCTGGTTGCCGCCCATAGCGTGGTTGCGCAGCCCTGTTCGGTGGTTTTGAACCCGGCTTTTGCAAGTGCGGATGGCGAGCCGTCTTCATTGATCCAGCCGAGCCGAACTTGCTCTGCAACGTCCAAATGGCGTTGCAATGGCGTAAATATTCCTCCGGGATGCACTGCAAACGCAAGGCCGCCCGAGGGCTTTAGGCGGCGGCTGAGCGCGTTGGCGAAAAGCGCATCGGCCGTCTTGGATTGGCCATAGGCCTGCCACTTTTCATACGCAGTGGTCTGGAAATGGATGTCGTCCCAGCGAATGCCACTGATCTTGTGACCGGTCGACGATAACGCCACAACACGTGCATTTTCGGTACGGGTCAGCACGTCCATGAGGCCAAGCGATAGCGCCATGTGGCCAAGATGGTTGGTGCCGAATTGAGCTTCCCAACCGGGGCCAACGCGCGTTTCTGGGCAGGCCATGATGCCCGCGTTGTTGATCAAAAAATCCAACTTGGGCAGTGATGACACCATGCTCTGGGCAAAATGGCGCACCGTAGCGATATTCCCCAAATCCATATCCGCCATCTCGATCGCACCCGCAATGTTGGCGAACGCGGCTCCGGCTTTGGCCCGATCACGCACCGGCACAATCACACGCACCCCTTTGCTTGCAAGCGCACGCACGGTTTCCAAACCAATGCCGCTGTAGCCACCGGTAACGATGGCCACCTTGCCCGTCAGCTCGCAATCGGCAATGACCTCGGAACCGGTGGACTTGGCGCCATACCCGGAATGGACAGGAACTTGATCAGGCAAGGCCATAGACATCTCCATTTGGAATTAGCTTTTCAGTATAGGCTTGCCATATGTACTCGGGCTCTCTGTGCGGGACGCCGTGCGGGCGAGTGGCCAGTCGGTGGAGTAGGTTGCGCAGTAGACTCCTTACAGTTTTTCAAATAGCAAATTTTTGAGAGCGGGAGCCGCTATATGCACTTCATCATTGTGGGCGCTGGCGCCATTGGCTGTTATGTCGGGGCCAGGCTGGCCGCTGCTGGTCAACAGGTCAGCTTGGTCGGCAGGCCCGGCATTCTGGGGGAGGTTGCCCTACACGGGTTGACTGTTTCGGACATGGAGGGATTTCAGGCCCGCGTACCTGCCGACCGAATGCGCTTCGCTGTATCGGTGGCCGATGTGGACCATAGCAGTGCATGCGTGATTTTGCTGTGCGTGAAGGGTGGTGCAACGTCGCAGGCTGCCGCAGAGATAGGTGCTACGTTTGCCAAAGGCACCACCGTCATTTCCTTACAAAACGGGGTCGATAACGTGCAGCGTATTCGTGATGCAGCGCCACACCTGGATGTGGTTGCTGGCATGGTGCCCTATAACGTGGTGCTGTCCAGCCCAGCCAAAGTGCACCGCGCCACGACGGGGCATCTGCAAATAGGCACATCTGCTGTTAGTGCCGAAGTAGCCGCCTGTTGTGACGCTGCGGGTCTGCCGATGGTCGTCGTGCAAGACATGCGGGCGGTGCAATGGGGCAAGCTGCTGCTCAATTTGAATAACCCGGTGAACGCGCTATCAGACCTGCCATTGCGCGAAGAATTGATGGACCGCAACTACCGCGTGGTACTGGCCACGTTGCAGACCGAAGCGCTGCGTGCCATGGACGCAGCGGGTATTGTGCCCGCCAAGGTGGCAAGCGCACCGCCGCGCCTGTTGCCGAAAATTTTGCGTTTGCCCGACTTCTTATTCCAAGTGGTGGCTGCGCGCATGTTGCGCATCGATCCCACTGCACGGTCTTCTAT
>JBDTAG010000034.1:0-3026 GCA_039924745.1 Rhodoferax sp. | reverse complement strand
GCCCAGACCCAGGTAACGGCCCACCACCTCTAGCGGCAGGCCCAATGCGCGCTGCATCAGCACGGGCAACATGCTGTTGTTAGCGCCCAGGACGACGTAGCAGACGCAAAAAATCGCCAGCCCCAGCAAGTAGCGTGTCGTCAGCAACGGGCGGGCGGCCAGCACGGGCTGCCGCTGGCGTGCCAGCAATCCGGCGAACAGACCCAACGCAGGTAGCGCCAGCAACGCCATCACCAGCAGGTCGGTGGCATGGCTGAAATAGTCAAAGCTGGCGCGCTGCAAGGCATAGAGCAACAAGAAGCTGCCGCCTATGAGTGGCAGCAGGCTGCCGGGCTGGTAGCGCGAGTGGTGTTCGGCCGCATGCATGGGCCGCGCAATGGGTGCCAGGCTGGCCAGCAGCGCGATCAGTCCCGCTACCACGGGTAGCACAAAGAAGCCTGCACGCCAGTTGGCATGGGCCAGTGCACTGGCGGCCAGCAGCGGGCCTGCCACACCGCCCCAGGCCAAGCCAGAGGCAAAGAAGCGTATGCCGGTAAAACGCCGTGGTGACGGCGGAATGTGGTTGACCAACAAGCGCCCGACCGTCAAAAACGCCGCGCAGCCCAGCGCCATCAGCACCCGACCCATTGCGAACTGCGGCAAGCGCTGCGCCGTGCCACACACGACAGCACCCAGGGCCAGCAACGCGGCCGAGCTCTGCACCAGCGTGCGCCAACCCAGCCGCTCCAACAGCCAGCGGTGCATCGCAATGGTGCCAATGGCGACTACCGCATACAGCGTGGCCACGCCGCTGTATTCCTCAGGGCTGGCACCCAGTTCGCCCATTACTGGTGCCGCGTTAAAGGCCACCAAGCCGATCTGTAAAAAATCGGTAAACGGCAGGCTCGCAATCAGGGCGTACAGCAGCAATTGCTCCGCGCGCGTGGTGTTGGCTGGGGCGGTGTGGGTCATGGCCAGGCTCCTCAGGCGGCGGGCATTTTACGAAAAGCAATGCCAAGGCGGTTCCACGAATTGATCAGGTTGATGGCCATGGTCAGCGCCACTTGCTCGGCATCATTGAAGTTAGCGCGCAGGTCTTCGTAATCAGCATCGGGCGCGTGCGTCTGGGCTATCAGCGTGAGCGCCTCGGTCCAGGCCAGTGCGGCGCGTTCGCGCGGTGTGAAGAAAGGCGTTTCGCGCCATACCGACACCGCATACAGCCGGCGTTCGGTTTCGCCCTTCTTGCGGGCGTCACTGGTGTGCGTGTCCACGCAGTAGGCGCACCCGTTGATTTGTGAGGCGCGCAGCCGGACCAGCTCGTGCAGGGATGGCTCCAGGCCCAGTTTGCTGACGGCCACCTCCAGCGCTACGAGGCCCTTGATGGCGTCGGGTGATGCTGTGTAGAAATCGAGTCGTTGTGTCATGGGGTGAATCTCCGTTGGGTTGATTGGGTCTATGCTAGAGGGGGCCAATCGCCCCGTTGGTGGCCAATTCAGGGTTTTTTCAGGAGTCCAATGCATGGAGCTACATGTCGTGATCGACGGCGATAGAGACTTGACCGGGCAGCTGTACCGGCAGTTGCGTGGCGCGATTCGCAGTGGTCGGCTAGCGGCTGGCGAGAAGCTGCCACCGACGCGGCTATTGGCCGAGCGCTTGGGGTTGTCGCGCAAAACGGTGGCCGAAGCCTATGCGCGCCTGGGCTATGACAAGTTGCTCGTCGGCAAGGTGGGCAGCGGCAGTTTTGTGGGTACGGGCTTGGGGCCGCCACCCACCCAACACCCTGCGGCCACGATTGCCGGGGCGGCGGTACTGGCGCGCTGGAGCAATATGTCTTCACCGCTGCGCCTTGCGGGCTTGGACGGCACGTCTCGCTACGAATACATGGCTGGCGTGCCCGCGCGCAATCTGTTTCCGCATGAGGTGTGGCGGCGCTGTGTGCACCATGCGCTGCGCCAGGCCGCCAAGTCGCGTGGCATGTACGGCCAGACCGAAGGCTTGCCGCAACTGCGCGATGCAATAGCCCGCCATGTGGCGTTTACACGCGGGGTGCGCAGCACGCTGGACGACATCATCGTCACCACCGGTGCGCAGCAAGCGCTGGACCTGGTGGCACGCGTGTTGCTGGAGCCGGGTTGCACGGTCGCGGTCGAAGAGCCGGGCTACCCACCCGCGCGCTTGTTGATGGCCGCGCAGGGCGCACATGTGGTGGGCATACCGGTGGACGAAGAGGGCATGCAGGTGGACCAGATTCCGGATGGCACGCGGCTGATCTACGTTACGCCCTCACACCAATTCCCACTGGGCATGGTTATGAGCCAAGCCCGCCGCGAGGCACTGCTGGCACGGGCGCACGCACTGGGTGTGATCATCATCGAAGACGACTACGACGGCGAATTTCGCTACGGCGGGCGACCGGTAGAGTCGCTGCAAAGCCAAGATCGGCACGGTAGTGTGGCGTTCATTGGCAGCTTCTCCAAGAACCTGTCGCCTGAACTGCGGCTGGGTTATTTGATTGCGCCACAGGCCATCTTGAAGGCCGTCAGTACGGTGAAGCACCTCACCGATTGGCATACGTCGCTACCGGCGCAATGGGCGCTGGCCAAGTTCATCACCGATGGCGAATTGCTCAAGCACATACGCCATTGCCACGCCGAATACACGCTGCGGCGCGAGCGGTTGACACACCGCTTTGCGACCGATTTGGCACCGTGGTTCGATTTGGTACCCGCGCATGCGGGCATCCATTTGGCGGCGTTGTGCAAGGTTCCGATGGACATGGATTTGCTGGCGCGGTTGGCTCGCCGGGTAGATGTGGGTGTGTATGCGCTGGATGTTTTCTATCACTTCTCACCCGCACGGCCAGGCTTGCTGCTGGGCTTTGGGGAGATTGCTAGTGCGGACATTGATCCGTCGCTGGACCGGCTGCGGGATGTGCTGTCGCAGATGACGGCGTAATGCTTTTGCGTTGGTCGTCTTCGCACTGCCAGACGCACCACAACCGGCCCGCACCCCGTCAGTCTTACGCATGTAGCGTGGTTTACGATGGG
>JBDTAG010000033.1:0-4992 GCA_039924745.1 Rhodoferax sp. | reverse complement strand
AAAATGATTGTGGTTTTGAACGACGCCATATAGGTGTCGTCGGCCCACAAGGTTCTGAAATTATCGAGCCCGACCCAGGTGACCGAGCTACCAAACGCGTCCTGTTGCTGCAAAGACTGCACCAGGGCCTGGCCCGCAGGCCAGAAAAAGAAAACACCCACGATGAACAGTTGGGGTGCCAGTAGCACCCAGGGCAGCCATGTGGATCGGAACAAGACGCGTTTTTCCATCGGTTGGTGTGCTTACTTATTGGCTGCCTGGAACTTGGCCAGCAGCTCGTTGCCGCGCTTGACGCCGTCATCCAGCGCTTGCTTGGCAGTTTTTTTGCCAGACCAGATTTGTTCGGTTTCCTCATCCATGATCGCGCGGATCTGCACAAAATTGCCCAGGCGCACGCCGCGTGATTTGTCGGTAGTCTTGCGGATCATCTGGTTCACTGCCACATCGGTGCCGGGGTTCTTTTTGTAGAAGCCGGATTCTTCGGTCAGCTTGAAAGCCGCCGTGGTGATGGGCAAGTAGCCTGTGCGCATATGGCTGGCGGATTGCACCTTGGGGTCAGACAGGTAGTTGAAGAATGCCGCCACACCCTTGTAGTGTGCAGCTGGCTTGCCAGAGAACACCCACAGGCTGGCACCGCCGATGATGGTGTTTTGTGGTGCGCCGGGCACATCGGGGTAGTAGGGCAGGGTGGATTCAGCAAACTTGAATTTGGCGTCGCGCGTGATGGACGCATAACTGCCAGACGACCCGACAAACATCGCGCATTCACCCGATGTGAAAGACGAGACTGGCTTGCTGGCGCGGCCCTTGTAGACGAACAGGCCTTGCTTGGACATATTGGCCAGATTTTCGAAATGGCGCACATGCAGCGGCGAGTTGAACTCCAGCCGCGCGTCCAGTCCGCCAAAGCCGTTGTTCTTGCTGGCGTAGCTGACGTTGTGCCAGGTGGAGAAGCTCTCCAACTGTGCCCAGGTCATCCACGACGTGGTGAACGGGCACTGGTTGCCACTGGCCTTGAGCTTGGCAGCGATTGAGATCACATCGGGCCAGGTGACCGGGGCCTTTTCGGGGTCCAGTCCGGCAGCTTTGAAAGCGTCCTTGTTGTAATAGAAAACGGTAGTCGAACTGTTGAACGGCAGACTTAACATTTGGCCATTGGGCGCAGTGTAATAACCGGCTACAGCGGGGATGTAGGCTTTGGGGTCAAATTTGGCACCCGCCTCTTTCATGACCTCGCTGACGGGCTTGATCGCGCCCTTGGAGTACATCATGGTGGCCGTGCCGACTTCAAACACTTGCAGGATGTCGGGCGCATTGCCCGCGCGGTAGGCGGCAATGCCTGCAGCCACGGACTGGTCGTATTCGCCCTTGTACGTGGGAATTATTTTGTAGTCCTTCTGGCTGGCATTGAAGTCCTTGGCCAAGTCGGTAACCCAGTCATTCAGGGCGCCATCCATCGAATGCCACCACTGGATTTCGGTCTGCGCTTGGGCAGAGAGTGAGAACACGGCGGCAAAGGCCAACGCTGCAAGTTTCAGTTTCATAGGTAATGCTCCTTTTTAACAAACGGTCGATGGTATCGGTGCTTTATGTCATTCTTATTAAAACTGATGCGCCAGCCTGTCGCGCTCGGTGATTTCCACTAGACCGATTGGGCGGTCGCCTGGTTTCGATGGCTGGCTTTTCCTATCACAACGCTTGCCCGGGCACAGCGCAGGTGTTTGCTGCACTGCGGTAACATCTTCGTCCAGCCCCCATGGCCCCACAGGTCGCCAAGATTGCAAAGTACAGCCCGATGAACGCACCCACCTCGCTCAATCACCTTCTGTCGGCACCCGGCACACAACCTCATGTGCAAGAGCGCATCCGCGAGATTCCGTACAACTACACCTCCTTTTCTGATCGTGAAATCGTCATTCGCCTGCTGGGTGAGCGCGCCTGGGGCCTGTTGAACCAATTGCGCGGCGAGCGCCGTACCGGCCGCTCGGCCCGCATGCTGTACGAGGTGCTGGGGGATATCTGGGTCGTGCAGCGCAACCCCTATTTGCAGGACGACCTGCTGGACAACCCCAAGCGTCGGGCCATGCTGGTCGATGCCTTGCACCACCGCTTGCAAGAGGTGGAGAAGCGCCGCACGCCGGACGCGGACCCTGAGCGGGATGCGATGGTCGGCGAACTGCTGGTGCTGGCGCGGGCGGCGGTAGAAGCCTTCAACGCGGCTTCGGTCGCCATGGGTGCGCTGCGGCGCAAGACCCAAAAGGCCCTGGTCAAGCTCACGGCCAAGGACAACATCAAGTTTGACGGCCTGAGCCGCGTCTCCCACGTGACCGACGCCACCGACTGGCGTGTGGAATACCCCTTTGTGGTGCTGACGCCGGACTCAGAAGAAGAGATGGCAGGCCTGGTCAAGGGCTGTATCGACCTGGGCCTGACGATCATCCCGCGTGGGGGCGGTACCGGTTACACCGGTGGCGCGATCCCGCTGACGTGGAAGAGCGCGGTCATCAACACCGAAAAGCTCGAAGCCATGACCGAGGTCGAGATGAAAATCTTGCCCGGCATGGACCGCGAAGTGGCCACAGTCTGGACCGAAGCCGGCGTGGTGACCCAGCGCGTGGCCGATGCGGCCGAACGCGGTGGCTATGTGTTTGCGGTGGACCCGACATCGGCCGAGGCATCCTGCATTGGCGGCAATATCGCGATGAATGCAGGCGGCAAGAAGGCCGTGCTGTGGGGCACTGCGCTGGACAATCTGGCGAGCTGGCGCATGGTGACGCCGCAGGCTGAATGGCTGGAAGTGACCCGGGTAGGCCACAACATGGGCAAGATCCATGACGCCGATGTGGCAAGTTTTGACTTGCAATATTTCAAGGCCGACGGCAAAACCAAGCTGCGCAACGAGCGGCTGGACATTCCTGGCCCCTCGTTTCGCAAAGAAGGCTTGGGTAAGGACGTCACCGACAAGTTTTTGAGCGGCCTGCCCGGTATTCAAAAAGAAGGTTGCGACGGCCTGATCACCAGCGCACGCTGGGTGGTGCACAAGATGCCGGTCCATACGCGCACCGTGTGCCTGGAGTTTTTCGGCAACGCCAAAGACGCCGTGCCGAGTATTGTCGAAATCATCGACTTCATGTTTGCCGAGCAAAAGCGCAGCGGCGTGTTGCTGGCGGGGCTGGAGCACTTGGACGACCGCTACCTGAAGGCCGTTGGGTACGCCACCAAGAGCAAGCGTGGTGGCCTGCCCAAGATGGCGCTGTTTGGCGACATTGCCGGTGACGACGCCGACGCCGTGGCCCGTGCCACGTCAGAAGTGGTGCGCATTGCCAACTCGCGCAGCGGCGAAGGTTTTATCGCCATCAGCCCCGAGGCACGCAAAAAGTTCTGGCTGGACCGCAAAAAGACGGCCGCTATCTCGCGCCACACCAATGCCTTCAAGATCAACGAGGATGTGGTCATCCCGCTGCCGCGCATGGCAGAGTACACCGATGGTATTGAGCGCATCAACATCGAACTGAGCCTGCGCAACAAGCTGGCGTTTTGCGACGCCCTGACCGAATTTTTTGCCAAAGGCAATCTGCCACTGGGAAAAACCGATGATGCCAACGCCATACCTGCCGCCGAACTGCTGGAAGACCGCGTGGCCCAGGCCTTGGCGCTGATTGCCGAGGTGCGCGCGCTGTGGCAGGGTTGGCTGGACGGTGTGGATGGCCTGTTCTCAGAACTGCAAAACCACAGCCTGCGCGCCAGCTGGAAGGCGCAATTGCGCACGCCGCTGCAAGGCATCTTCACCGGTGCGGCGTTTGAAGCTATTTTGAAAGAGTGCACGGCCATCCACCAGCGCGTGCTCAAGGGCCGCGTCTGGGTGGCGTTGCACATGCACGCGGGTGACGGCAATGTGCACACCAACATCCCCGTCAACAGCGACGACTACGAGATGCTGCAAGCGGCCCACGGCGCGGTCAAACGCATCATGGCGTTGGCCCGATCGCTGGACGGCGTGATCTCGGGCGAGCACGGCATTGGCATCACCAAGCTGGAGTTTTTGACGGATGCTGAGTTGCAACCGTTCACTGACTACAAAGCCAAAGTAGACCCGGAAGGGCGCTTCAACAAAGGCAAGTTGCTACGAAATGGAGAGCAAACTACGCAGCATGGACGAGGGCTGAGGGCTGATTTGACGAATGCCTATACCCCAAGCTTCGGATTGATGGGCCATGAGTCGCTGATCATGCAGCAGAGCGATATTGGTGCCATTGCCGATTCAGTGAAAGACTGCCTGCGCTGCGGCAAGTGCAAGCCGGTGTGCGCGACCCACGTGCCGCGCGCCAACCTGCTGTACAGCCCGCGCAACAAAATTCTGGCGACCTCACTGTTGGTAGAAGCGTTTTTGTACGAAGAGCAGACGCGCCGCGGTGTGTCCATCAAGCATTGGGAAGAGTTTGAAGACGTGGCCGACCACTGCACGGTCTGCCACAAGTGTTTGACGCCTTGCCCCGTGGATATCGACTTTGGCGATGTGACCATGAACATGCGCAACCTGTTGCGCAAGATGGGCAAAAAATCGTACCGCCCGGCGGCTGAGTTCCAGGCCTGGTTCATTGGCACGGCCAGCCCGAATGCGATCGCCATTGCGCGCACTGCAACCCGCCTGAGCTTCAAGGCGCAGCGCTTGGGCAACCGCGTGCTGAACGTGCTGGCACGCAAGCAAACCAAGGCACCGCCGGCGACTGTGGGCACGCCGACGGTCAAAGAGCAGGTCATCCACTTCATCAACAAGAAGATGCCGGGCAACTTGCCCAAGCGCTCGGCCCGCGCCTTGTTGGATATTGAAGACAAAGACTACGTACCCATCATCCGCAACCCCAGGACTACGACGGCAGAGACCGAGGCAGTGTTCTATTTCCCCGGTTGTGGGTCGGAGCGTTTGTTCAGCCAGGTAGGTCTGGCAACGCAAGCCATGCTGTGGCATGCCGGTGTGCAAACCGTGCTGCC
>JBDTAG010000032.1:0-5459 GCA_039924745.1 Rhodoferax sp. | reverse complement strand
CTTCATCGTTGCGCTTCTCGATGCTGTGGGCGTTGATAAAGCTGCACTGGTCGGCCATAGCTGGGGGTCGCTGATTGCGCTCGAAGCGGCATCGCGGCTCAAGGATCGTGTCACACACTTGGTGCTGGTGGGAACGGCATTCCCGATGAAGGTGTCGCCGGTGCTGATTGAGTCTTCGTTGAACGAGCCGCTGAAGGCGCTAAACATGATCAACGTCTTCTCGCGCAGCACGCTGGCCGCGCCACCGTCGGCACTGGGGCCAGGCACCTGGGTGTTTGGTGCCAGCATGGCGCTGGGGCGGCGCGTGCTGGCCAGCAACACAAACGTCAACGTATTCCACCGCGGTTTTGTAGCCTGCGACCGTTATACGAATGGCGAAGTGGCGATGGAGGCCATCTCCTGCCCGGTGCTCTTTGTGCTGGGCGCGCAAGACCAGATGACCGCAGCCAAAGCCGCACAGCCACTGATTGCCAAGGCCCGTGCGGCAGGCATGGGCGTGCAGCTGGTGACCCTGCCAGTGGGGCACCACCAAATGACGGAGGCACCGGACGAGACGTTGTTTGCGATTCGGGATTTTTTGCGCGCCGCTACGGCCTGACCTACACCACCGAAACGGCTTTACTTCAGGTCTTCGGTTTCAAAGTACAGGGTCTTGCCGACTAACAACGTACGGCTCACGTGACCCTGCATCGCCGATTGCATGGCTGCGCGCGTAGGGGCCTTCAGGTCATTGGTGGGTAACGTGAAAGTCTGAAGCGTGGTGGTGTGCAGACGCACAGGTCTTTTGGAGGATGGCAGTGGCTTCATCGCCACGATCATGTCAAAGTCAGGGCAGCGGTCAATCTCTTTCACTGCAAAATATTCGCGCCCTGCACCCAGTACCAAGTAGTGACCGGCACTATGCGCCACTGTGCCATCGCTTGCGGGTTTGAAATCCAGGCGTTTGAACAACATGACTTCGTCAATCACCACAGTTTGCCCAGCGAAACGCTCTTCACCTCCCTGTTCGAAATGGCCTTGCACCAAGCGCGCGCTGAATTGTTGTAGCGGATCAGCGTGACCCGGTTGCAGTCGGTGCAAATCAAATGACTCGGGCTCCAGCGTCCACAATTGCGGACGCAAAGCCAGTCGTGCGCGCAGGCTGGCGTCCACACTGGGATCGGCCAAATGAAAGCGCAGCAATACCTGGGCATCATGCGGCGTATGGAGCATGGGCAGATGCGACGCATACAGGCCATCGCGCCCACCAAACACCACCATGCCATGGGAGCCAAAACCCGGGGAATTTTCGGCGGGTACTTCGGCTAAGGAGGCAGGGTTTGTAGTATCCGACTGCGTATCTTTCGCGTACACGCTCGTGACCATAGAAGCAGCAACCAGAAAACTGATGGCAGCACGTTGCGCGACTGTAAGGTGAGACCGAAAAAGCATATGAATAATTTTATAGATAGCGCAATGCACTAGGTTTCTGAGCCCAATTTGGCGTCTACCCGCCGATCGCGAAGTCTTGAACGCAAGCGCAAAGTGCTGGCACGCCATGCGTGGGTTGTCGCACCCACTACTGTGCCTTTCTCGCCGCGAAATACGCCGCGCTGACCTTCTCGTATTCCTCACCGGCTTCGATCTTGCGCGAGGCCGTCTTGCCACCGCTCCACTCCTGCTTGATTTCGGTGATAGCCACGTCCTCTTCAAACGGCGATTCGACGACCTTCACCGAGTAATTTCTATCGTGGATGTGCACGCGATACCACGCGAAAGAATCATCGGGGTGGGTCCAGTAGGGTTTGATCGCTCCGCTATTCATAGCACCTCACGCAATGTAATCGAGGGCCACCGGCCGATTTGCCATATTTTTTCTGACGCAGGGGTGCGCTCCACCATCCAGGCACTCAACAGTGGCTCCAGCAGCGTGACGTCCGGGTCTATCAACAAAATATAGCGTGCATCGCCACCGGACTCTGCCGTCTCGTGCAACTGCCCTATCCAGTCGAAACCGATCAGGGATTGCAACAATGGCTCCAGGCGCAGCGGGTCTACGTGCAGCGTCTTGCACAGTTGTTCCAACGTCAGACCCTTGGCATCCAACGTGCGGGCGTGCTCCAACTGTTGCACCGCTTCCAATGACAGCTGAAAACGCCACCCGTGTGGCAGGCGGCGCAGCGTGCTGCCCGCCAGCAGGCTGGGCAAATACGCCGTCAGCGCCGCGCCCAGCAGCACAATCACCCACGCCACATACATCCAGATCAACAAGATAGGCAGCGTGGCAAAGGCGCCATACACCATCGAATAGGTGGGCACGCTACTGAGGTAGAAGGTGAGGCCACGCTTGGCAAGCTCCATGCCCGTGGACACGAACACACCGCCGATCCAGGCGTGGCCCCAGCGCACGTGCGTATTGGGCACAAAGCGGAACATTGATGCCATGCCTGCCGCCACCAACACATACTGCAGCAGATTCAACAGCACTGACACGCCGCCCGGCATGCTGCTGCTAACCAAACCGCGCGAAAGCGACACCGCATAAGACGTCGCGCTCAGGCTCAGCGCCAACAAGACCGGGCCCAGTGTGAGGGCTGACCAATAAAACAGCACCCGCTGTGCGAAAGGGCGTGGCTTGCGCACGCGCCAGATGCTGTTGAGCGTTCGGTCGATGGTGAACACCAGCGCCAGCGCCGTCACCAGCAGCGCAACCAAACCGGCCACGCCCAACTTGCTGGCCTGGCCCGCAAACTGGTTGAGATACCCCAGCACCTGACGCGAGATATTTTCTGGCACCAAACTCACGATCAGCCACTTTTGCAGCACGTCCTGGAACTTGGCAAACATCGGGAAAGCGGTGAACACGGCCAGCGCCACGGTGATAAAGGGCACCAAGGCGATGGTGGTGGTAAAAGTCAAGCTACTGGCGGTAAGGCCCAGGCGATCCTCAGTAAAGCGCTCTCGCAGGGTACGGATGGCATCCAGCCATGGGATTTGGGCGACTTCGTGGAGCCAGCCTCTTAGACGTTCGAGTTGTTGCATGCCGCTATGATGCCACCGACATGAACACGCCCACTGCTTCGACCGCCCCACCCCACTCCGTCAATTTCACCCGCTGGCTCGCCGTCGGCAGTGTGATGGCCCTGATTCTGCTAGCCATGGCCTGGGAACTCTACCTCGCCCCTTTGCGACCCGGTGGCTCCTGGCTGGTGCTCAAGGCCTTGCCGCTGTGCATTCCGCTGGCTGGGCTTCTTAAAAACCGCCTTTACACGTACCGCTGGGTCAGCCTGGTGGTGTGGTTGTATTTCATCGAAGGTGTGGTGCGCGCGTGGAGCGACAAGGCACCCGGCAACTACCTGGCGATGCTGGAGATTGCCCTGTGCATCACATTATTCGTAGCCTGCACCTTGCATGTGCGCCTGCGCCTCGGGCCCCGTGGTGCCAACAAGAACCCCGATAGCCAAGAGGCAACACCATCATGAACGACATACACAACAACCTGCTGGCACAACTGCGCAGCATCGTCGGCGCAGACCATGTGCTCACCGAGGGTGACCTTAGCGCGTGGGAGCAAGACTGGCGCAAACGCGAACGCGGCCACGCCTTGGCTGTGGTGCGGCCCGCCAACACGCAGCAGGTGGCGGCCGTGGTCAAAGCCTGCGCCACGGCAGGCGTCAGCATCGTGCCCCAGGGCGGCAACACCGGCATGGTGGTGGGCTCCACACCCGACGCCAGTGGCAAACAGGTCGTGCTCAGCCTGTTGCGCATGAACGCCGTGCGCGCTGTTGATGGTGGCAACCTGACCGTGACGGTAGAAGCCGGTTGCGTTTTGCAAACCCTGCAAGAAGTATGTGAGAAGGCTGGCTTTCTATTCCCGTTGAGTCTGGCCGCCGAAGGCAGTTGCACCATTGGCGGTAACCTGGGCACGAATGCCGGCGGCACGCAGGTCGTGCGCTACGGCAACACCCGCGAGCTGTGCTTGGGCCTGGAAGTGGTGACCGCGCAGGGCGAGATCTGGGACGGCCTGTCGGGCCTGCGCAAAGACAACACGGGCTACGACCTGCGCCACTTGATGATTGGCTCCGAGGGCACGCTGGGCGTGATAACCGCCGCGACGATGAAGCTGTATCCGCTGCCAGTGGCCCAACTGACCGCCTTTGCCGCCGTGCCCTCGCTGGACGCTGCAGTGCAACTGCTGGGCTTGGCACACCAGCACCTGAGCGCCGGGCTGACCGGCTTTGAGGTGATGGGCAAGTTTGCGTTGAGCCTGGTAACCAAGCACTTTCCGCAACAGCGCGTGCCGTTTCAAGACAGCGATGCGCCCTACTGCGTGGTGCTGGAAAACTCCGACCAAGAATCCGAAGCCCACGCCCGCGAACGCTTTGAGCGATTGTTGGAAGTAGCCATGGAAGATGGCTGCGTGCTGGATGCCGTGGTGGCAGAGAGCATCACCCAGGCCCGAGCCCTGTGGCATATCCGCGAGAGCATCCCGCTGGCCCAGGCGCAAGAGGGATTGAACATCAAACACGACATCTCCATCGCCGTGTCCCGCATCCCCGATTTTGTGCGCCTGACCGATGCGCTGCTGCAGCAGGCATACCCCGGCGCACGCCTGGTCAACTATGGTCACTTGGGCGATGGCAACCTGCACTACAACGTGCAGGCGCCAGCCGGTGCGGATGCCGAAGCGTTTTTACGCGACGATGAAAAAGGCGTCAACGCCGTTGTCTACGACATGGTGGATCAATTCAAAGGCAGCATCTCCGCCGAACACGGCATCGGCAGCCTCAAGCGCGAAAAGCTGGTGCAGCACAAATCACCCGTTGCGCTGGGCATGATGCGTGCCATCAAGCAGGCGCTGGACCCGCAGAACACGATGAATCCGGGGCGAATGCTATCGATTGAGTAGCGTACTACGTATATTCCACGAGGGCTATAGGTAGTACATGGGCATTATTATTGATCGCTCATTGCTGTCAAACGTAGTTGCAAAACCCTGAGGGGCCCAGCACAGGTTGCGGGTGTTGCAAATACTGTCTATGTGTACTATAGTACTAGTACACATAGACACGTACAACATGAACTCCATTGGCTTTATCACCATCAACCCAGGCTCTTCCGAGCCTATTTACCGCCAGGTCATGGAGCAATTGCGCCGCCGCATTGCCAGCGGCCAACTTGTCGCCGGGCAGGAGATACCGTCTGTGCGTGATCTGGCCCAGACGCTTGCGGTGCACCCCATGACGATCTCCAAGGCATTCAGCCTTTTGGAGGCCGACGGCTTGCTTGAGCGCCGTCGGGGCTTGTCGATGGTGGTCGCGGCGCAGCACGCGCGGGCGCAGTCATCCGCATCGCGCAAAGAGTTGTTGCGGCCTACCCTTGAGAAAGCAGCCGCAGAGGCCCGCCAACTCGAAGTTCCCGCTGAACAAGCACTGAAATTTTTCCACAACATATTGAAGGAAGGCGAGTCAAAATGACAG
>JBDTAG010000031.1:0-7824 GCA_039924745.1 Rhodoferax sp. | reverse complement strand
GGTTTGGCCACCAATCTCGTCGTGGTCGGTCAGTGCCCATAGCTCTACGCCATTGGCGCTGGCGCGTTCGGCCAATGCTTCAGGGACGAGTGTGCCGTCCGAAACCGTGGAATGGCAGTGGAGGTCGGCGTTTTGGATGGTATTCACACTCACATTTTAGGTGTACGTCAGGCTCCGGCGGCTAAATTGCATGGCGACACCACTGACCGGATGGGCAAAGCCCAATTCACAGGCATGCAACAGCAGCCGGGCGGACATGGCGCAGACGTCTGGCGGGGCATACAGCGCGTCACCCACAATTGGGTGTCCTATTGCTTGCAGGTGCACGCGCAACTGATGGGTTCGGCCGGTAAGCGGCTCCAGTAATACATGGCTTACCTGGCGCTGGGTATCGAAATGGCGCCGCTGCATGCGCGTGACACTGGGTTTGCCAGTTTCATGGTTGATGACGCGCAAAGGCCGATTGGGCCAATCCACGGCAATTGGCAGATCAATTACGCGACCCTCGGCCGGGGTGAAAGGCACTTCACCATGGACGATCGCCTCGTAGCGCTTGTTTACCCGGCGGTCGGCAAAGGCATCGCCTAGAACACGCTGCGCTGCCAAGCTACGCGCCATGACGATGAGACCCGAGGTTGACATGTCCAGACGGTGCACCACCAACGCGTTTGAAAACTGGGCTTGTACCCGTGCACTCAGACAGTCTTGCTTGTCTGGTCCGCGCCCGGGTACTGAAAGCAGACCAGAGGGTTTGTCCAGCACGACGATCGCTTCATCGACATAGACCAAATCGATTGCGCCTTCGATGGACGCAACGGCGGTTTCAATGGGCATCGTTGCCGGCGATCAAGCGCTGCACGGTCTCACAAAACTCGCTGACATCGTTAGGTTTGTAGATGAGGGCACTGGCACCTTCGCGAATAGCGCTTTGTTCCAATTCGGGTGTGACATAACCCGAGGCCAATGCCACCGGCAAGTCGGGCCGGATCAGCTTGGCCCAACGCAGCAGGTCCAAGCCGCTGTAGCCGGGCATGTTGTAGTCAGTCACCAAGATATCGAATGCATGCGCGTCCGCCTGCAAGGCTACTTGGGCTTCATGGGGGTCGGTGAAGGTAGTGACAGTAAAACCCTTGCGTTTGAGCACACGAGCAATCAGAAACACCAAGGCCTGGTCGTCGTCCACATACATCACGTGGCGGCCTTTGCCCACGATAGGCTCTGGCGTCGCTATTTCGTCCGCAGCCGGCGTAACAGCAACTTCCTGCGTGGGCGGAAAATACAAGGTAAACACACTGCCTTCGCCCGGTACGCTTTGCACGTCAATGGCGCCCTGGTGTGCTTGCATGATGCCATGTACCACGGACAAGCCCAGGCCAGTACCTTGGCCTACCTCGCGCGTGGTGAAAAAAGGCTCAAAGATCCGAGCGACCGTTTGCGGAGTCATGCCATTGCCGGTGTCGCGCACGGTAACCGACACATAGTTCCCGTTAGCCAAACCAAGACGCCCACTGTGCGGTTGTATCAGGTCGGCGTTGCCCAGCTCAATGAAGAGTGAACCCTTCTTGCTGCCGATGGCCAATAGTGCATTGGTGCAAAGGTTGAGCAGCGCCTGTTCCACTTGCGTGGTATCGGCGAGCACAGCTGTGGTCTGTGGCGTGATATGCACCTGCAGGTTGACCAATGGCGGCAGTGCGACGCGAACCAGTCGCGCGGCTTCGCGCACCACGTCGTCCATCGCGATGGGGAGGCGCTTGGGCACCTCGTTGCGGCTAAAGGTCAGAATCTGGCGCACCAAGTCGCGCGCCCGGCGCCCGGCCTTCTCTATCTCTTGCAGGCTGGTAAGCGCTGGCGAGTTGATGGCGGTGTCCTGCTTGGCCAAGTCCACATTGCCCAATATGGCACTCAGGATGTTGTTGAAATCGTGCGCTATGCCACCGGCCATCGTGCCCATCGCCTGCATTTTTTGTGATTCGCGCAACTGCGTTTCCAGTGCCACGCGCCGAGCCTCGGCTACTTTGCTGGCGGTCAGGTCGCGCGCAAAGATGGTGGTGACTTCGCCATGAGTGCCTTGCATGCCACGTCGGGCAATTAACTCTGACGCCGGGATTTTTGAAATCAGGCGAGGCGTTAACCGACGCTCAAGCGACACGCTAATTTCGACAAATATTTCTCCCCCCAACAAAGTGGTAGCCGCGAACTCACCCAGCGTCGCCTGAGTGGACACGGCACCGGCCGCCAAAGTAGCCTCAACCTGCGGTAAGAATCTCCCGAGTTTGCGACCCAAGGCTTGGTCAGCAGGGCACTGAAACAAGGCTGTGGCTGCAGGATTGAACACCGTGATACACCGCTCTTCGTCAATGCACAAAATAGCGTCCAACGAGGAGTTGATGATGGCCGCCATGCGGTTTTCGCTGAGTAGCAAGTCCTCATTGCGTTGCTGCAAGACCGCGGCGCTCTTTTGAAGCGCGTGGCGCTGCGCCAGTAGAGGTCCCTGATCGATGATCGCGCATATGAAATGCGCCAGATCACCCTGTGGGTTCTCAATGCGCGCGATGTGCAGGTCACCGGTAAATTTGCCCTGTGATCCCGCCAGAAAGCCTACCTCGCTGACCTCGCTGGTACTGCTGTTCTTTGCGTTCAGGAATGCTATCGCCACTTCGTCTGTGTGTTGGGGACCCACGAAAGGCAACAAAAAATGCAGTGGCGGATCGGTCTCTAGCGGCTGAAAAAGGCGCAGCGCCATGGCATTGCTGGCCATCACCAACCCTTCTTCATCCACCACCATCAGCGCCAAAGGCACGTTGGAAAACAACGTGGCAAAGCGTTCGGAGGCACCTTCGGCTTCTTGCTGGCTATACCGCAAGGCCTTGTTTTGAACCTCCAGTTCGGATTGGTATTTGCGCAAGTCCTCGATCATCTGGGATGGCGCGTAGCCCTCCACGATCAAGTCTTGCTCAGCGGACAGGGCCGCATCGGTGCGCTGCGCAGCACGGGTCACAACGCGAAATTTTTTGCGGCGGGACGGTAAGGTCATGCGACCTTTGTTGGTGTCGTTGGGTGTGTTCACGGGGTAGCGGCGTAAATGACGTGGCTGCCGGGGGCGAAGCGGGCAGTCTGCACAGGGCTGTTGGCGGCTATGAAATCGCGGAGCACTTCTGCATCCACAAATCCGGTGTTTACATAGCCGGCGTTTTTGGTCACATTGGGGTAGCCATCGCCGCCCACAGCCACAAAATTGTTGATGGCCATTTGATAGGTTTTGGCGGGGTCCAGCGGCTCGCCGCGTACGCGCACCTGACTAACTTTACCGGCTGTTATGGTGAGGTCAAGACCGAAGAAGTGTGGAAAACCGCCCGCACCCTGGCTCATGCCCGCAGCGATGTTGAGGTAGTCCAACACGCGCGCGCCGGTCATGCGCAACGTGGCCAGCGTATTGCCAAAGGGCTGAACCTTCAGTATGTCTTTGTAGGTGATGGTGCCCGCGGGCAATGAGTCCCGAATGCCGCCCGAGTTGAGCACGGCAAAGTCGGAATGGGTTTTTTCTGCCATGGCTTGGCCTATCAACACGCCCAGGTTGGTGGCCGCGTTGCGAACACCAGAGCGGTCTCCGTCCAGTTTGGCATCACTAGTGCCCACAGGCACCATGAGCTTACTCTGGCCAAAGTCCTGGTAGGGGCTGAGCAGCGCAATCATGTCCGGGTTTTCGGCTATGGGTGCGGTGTATGTTGTCTGCGTGCTGCCACCACTGGCATCCGGGACCGGTCTTTTCAAATTGATGGGGATCAGTGCGTATTTGACCAGCGTAAACGTGCCGTTACGATACTGAAAATCAGCGCGACCCAAGTACTTGCCCCATTCATTGGCTTGCACGATCCAGGTGCCGTTTTGCCGGTCAGGCTGGCAGGCAGCGCCGGGTACGTGTTTGGTTTCAACTTGAATTTCCGCGCGCATCCACACCGCATCGTGCGAGTGACCGCCTACGACCAGATCCAGACCATTGACCGCGCGTGCCATTTCAACATCGCCGGGTGCCTGTATGCCGTGATGGCCATCCTCATAGTGGCCCATATGGGTGGTGGCAAACATCAGGTCGGCCTTTTTGCGCAGTTCTGGCACCAGCGAGGCGGCTTCTTGTATGGGGCTGCGAAACTCGATCCCCTGCATGTTGTCAGGGTTTCCCAGCTTTTGTGTGTCGTCCGTGGTCAACCCCATGACGGCTACGCGCAAGCCCCCCAGGTCGAAGATATGGTAGGGCGCAAACATACGCGCACCTTTGCGGTAGATATTGGCTGACAACATGGGAAACACCGCCAGTTTGCGCTGCATGGCCAGCGTGGCTGGGCTCTTGTCAAACTCGTGGTTGCCCACGGCCATGGCGTCATAGCCCAACAAGTTCATGCCCTTGAAGTCGGGTACGGCCTCTTGCAAATCGGACTCGGGCACACCGGTGTTGACATCCCCACCATCGAGCAGCAGCGTGTAGCCGCCAGACGCCGTCACTTCCGCACGGATGCCATCCACCACGGTCTTGCGGGCTGCCATGCCGCCTTCTCCGTTGCCGTTTTTCCAGAAGCGGCCATGGTTGTCGTTGGTGTGCAAGATGGTGATGGCATAGGTCTTGTCTTTGATTGGGCCAGCGGGTTGCACATTGGCGCAGGCCGCCAACGCCAGAATTGCTAGCGTGAAACTGGCAGTGAGAATGGGCTTGAGGGTTCGCATGCGCCCATATTAGCGGGATTGCTGTTACAGACGCAGGAACAGCTTGCGTTGGTACAACCACCGCAATGCCAGCAGTTGCAGCAATAGCAGCGCCAATGCCAACAGCAGCGGTTGCAGGTTGGCGGGGCTGGCGGCAATCCAACTGCCAAAAAGGCTTTTCACGCAGTAGCTCCAAGCCATCAAGCTCGTGCCCAGATAGGCCAGGATGGCGTTTTGCCCCAGCCAATACAGCGGCAAAGTCAGGCGCGGCTTGCGCTGGCCGATCAGCCAATCAAAACCCAGCAAGAGCAACAGGCTGGTCCCGCTGGTCAGCAGCGCAAACGTCCCGGTCCACAGCGATTTGTTCAAAGGATAGAACGGGTGCAGCAAACACGCCACGACCACCATGGTGACGCCTGCGCCAGCGAGCTTACCCATGCGGCGGCTCGGTGTTGCCGCCTCTTGCCGCCACAAAACCCCCACCAGGGCGCCAATCAAACAGTTGCAAATGGCGCCGAGCTGCGAGTACAGACCCTCTGGGTCAAATGGTGCGTGGCGGTAGGTGGTGCCCGGCAGCCAGGCCTGGTCCAGCAATGCGTTGAGGGAGCCGGCCTCAGTCAATGGCCATTGCAGTTGTAGCGCCGAGTAGGACAGCAAGAGCGCCACTGTCACCCACAGCACCGTGCGGTTGCGCAGGTGCCACAGCAGCATGGCGGCGGCAAACCAGGCGATGCCGATACGGCCCAGCACGCTGGCATAACGCACGATTGCGGGGTCTGCCGGTATGCCGCTGCCCCAACCATAGTTGTAGACCACGCCGAGTATTGCGAGTAAGAGCAGTCGCCGCACCGCGTGAGCATATTTGGGTTTGCGCTGCGCCCATGTCAGCCCCGCCAGCGAACTGCCCTGCAAGCCCAGGCTGACGCCAGAGATGAAAATGAACAGTGGAAAGATCAAGTCGTAAAACGTGAACCCGTGCCAGACGCTGTGCTCGAACTGCTGCGCCAGTACCTGCCACACCGGCAGGCCAGTCCAGGCGAATAGCGCCGCTGGTAGCAGCTCTCCGCCGATCAGCCAGAACATGTCAAAGCCGCGCAGCGCGTCCAAGGCGGGCAGGCGCGTGGACGGCGTTGTTGACGGCGCAGAGGGATGGGAGGTGCGTGTCATGGAAATGCGGTTAACTTGCTTTAACCGGGATTGCTTTGGTTGGTTAGAGCAATTCCATATGAAAAATATGGCGCTAGCCCTCGTGGAATATAGCTATACAGCTATAAATAAAATAGCATTCTACAAGCTGGCCATGTACGGCACGCGCCAGACGGCAGGGCGCTGGCGCATAAAGGCTTGGTCGACGGCGTCTTCTGCCGTTCGCAGGGCAAGAGGGCGCGCGCGATCTGGCTGTACGCGCAACGTCAGGTAAGTAGATACCGCCTTCCAATGTGGTTGCGGACCGCCCAGGCGGTCGAACATGGCCTTGCTTTGCGCCAACGATTGCGCCGCTGCAGCGGTATCAAACTCCACCTCATACAGCGCGCGTTGCAGCCAGAGTGCGGCATGCCTGGGGGTGTCGCCTTCGGCAGATCGATCACATACGGTGAACCGTTCTTGCAGCAGTTGTACTGCCTTGCGGAAATCGCCGCGCATGGAAGCGGTCAGTGCTGCGCTGCGGCTTAGCTGCGCTGCGCGTTCGGGGTTGGAGTTGTTAATTTGAGCCGTATCAGCCTGCGACAATTTCTGCGCGGTATCGGCCAGGTCCAACAACCCTGCACCCGCTGCGGCGTCTGACAACTGGCGGTAGAAATCGGCACGTACTGCACCTCCGCCGGGCATCGACGTGGGCACTTCGGTCAGCATGCGTTCCAGCTGTGCTTTGGCTGCGCCTTGCGATACCTTTGCCTGGCGGATATCCATTCCCAGCAGATTGAGTTCAGTTTCCAATATGCGGTTGGCAACACCTGTCTTGGCTCGTAGAACGATGAGCAGGTTTTGGTTGATCGTCTTGCAATCGGCAAATCGACCGGTTTCACACGCCAAACTTTGCAGGCGGTCTGTGAATTTGATGGATAGGGGGTTGCCTTTGCCCATCAAAGTATCCAACTCGGCAATGACCTTTTCCATTCGGCCCTGTGTTCCCTCATAGTGGCCCATCCGGATTCGCATGGACTCCAGGTTGGCCCGTATGATGGTTGACGTTCGCACAGCCTGCCCACCCTGTTGAGCCAACCGTGGTAACTCTGACTCTACGGTGCTGAGCGTGTCCAGGGCTTCGCGCCAAAGTCCTTGTCGGCTTAGCAAGATGGCAGTGTCATTTGCCGCATCGACACGCTGTGAAAAGTCATTGGGGAACAGCTGCACCATGATGGCTGCGCCCTCGACTTGCCGGACTGTGGCCTCCTGCATGCGCCCTACACCGGCCAAGCTGCCGGAAAGTCCTTGCACCAATTTTCCATATTCTTCACTACGAAGGCCGTAACGCCGGGCAAAAACCGGAAGCAGTTGTTCGTCGATGGCTAGAGCCTCCGGGTAGCGGTTGAGCCGACGCATCAATTGGGCCGAGTGCTTCAGCGCATCCAATGCCCGATCGGATTCAGGTGATTCGGTTTGTCCGAGCAAGCCATGTAACTGTAGCAATTGCTCCAGCGCAACCGAGGTGCGGTTGAGTGCGTCGTTGGTGTCTGCCAGGCGCTCCAACAACAAGGCGTGGGTTTTCGGGTCGTCGGCAAATTGCGTGTTCAAGTCTTTCTCGGACTGCTCCAGCAACTTCAGAACCGACGGCCAGTTGCCGCCATGGTTGTCGGGGCTGGCACTTTGGATCAACTCGCCCAGGTAATCGGCCACTTTGTTGGCGCGCTGTGCCTCGTCACCTGCACGCTGTGCTTGCCACAGAGCGACCACAAGACCGGCGCTGACCGCCAAAAACGCGACCGACGCGAGCACGGCCACCAGTCGGTTGCGCCGCAACCACAGGCGAGTTGTGTAGCGCCAGTTGCCGCGCCGGGCTTCCACGGGTAGGTTGTTTACCCAGCGCTCCAAATCGGCTGCAAACGCGCTCACCGTGGGGTAGCGGTCGGCAGGGTTTTTGCGGAGGGTCTTGGCGACGATGGCGTCCAGATCGCCTTGGGCGCG
>JBDTAG010000030.1:0-8781 GCA_039924745.1 Rhodoferax sp. | reverse complement strand
CAGCAGCTCGGGTATACCGGCCTTAAAACCCAGTGCAGCGGTGTAGGCCGCAGTGCCGGTGGCGTAGGTCGCCAAACGTGCCGCAAACCCCAGTTCCCGGGCTTGGCGCAGTCCTTCGGCGGTAGCGGTACCCTGTAGGCGCAACTGCTGGGGCGCCGTGGTCTTGCCGCCCAAGCCGCCGTCGATGCGCACATCGCCTCCTAGTGCGCGGGCCTGGGCACCCGTCAACGTGAAGCCAGATTCCGAAAAATTAATGACGCCCCGCGCGCGCGCCAAACGTGGTGTATCTGGCGTGATTTGCAGATCATTGCCACCCAGCGCAATAGTACCCCGCACTGTGGTTCGTTCGACCGCCGCAATCGGTATGGCGAGCTTGAATTTGTAGTCGGCCGCACCGGTGGCCGTTGCATGCTCTAGCGGTTTACCCATCAACACACTCAGTGGGGAGCCGTTGACAAATCCCAGTACATCGGCCAACGGTCCCTGGGCTTCTGCGGCGACGGATACCGTGGCCCCGTGGTACAGACTGTCAATCGTGGCGTCGGCCTTGGTGATTCGCAAGCCGCTCGCACCCTGCAGGTTGCCTGTGGCACCTTTGACCTGCAGCACCGAGCGGTCTATAACCAGCTCGCCAGACAAGTCTGTCAACGCAGGCCACTGTGGCGTGTCTTTGGGCAGCAAAATGCCGGGCACATAGGCAAACGTGGCGTTATGGATATCTGCCGAAATGCGGAAATCACCCTGCTTGGCGGTCGCAAAAGGGAAGTCGTGCAGATTGCCTTTGACTTTGAATTTAACCCCCGACCCTGTGCCGGCGGTGATTGCTTCGCGCAAATAATCGCGCACTTGCTGCGGAATACCCAACGGCAAATAACGGTACACCTTGGTACCGTCGGCACGGGTCATGCCGCCTTGCAAATCCAGAATTCCGGGCGAGTGGGGCGCTGTTTGCCATTTGAGCTGTAGATCGCCTTGGGCATCGGCATTGCTAAAACGCAGGCTGGGCATGCTCAAGCTGATCTGGCCGTTGTCGTTCTTCCACTGCACGTCACCATCCAGTTGGTCAAGCGGCAGAACGGCTTGTTCAAAAACACCGGGTAATTCCAGCGCACCGGTTCGCATGGCAATCGTCGCACGGCCACCGGCTTGGTTGAGGTCGAAATCGATATCCGCCCCCTTGAAACCGGGGCGCGCACCGGCCTCCACCGAGCGTGCAGCAATCTCCAGTTGAACAACACGTCCTTTGGCGGCGAAGCGGGTGGGAGCGTCGGTAAGCCCTTGCCAACTGCCTTGTAACTGCTCCACCAAGCCCTTGGGCGCCAATTGCACCAGTTGGCTACGCACCGACTCGCTCAGTGGCAATCGATTGGCTATTTGTGCCATGGCAGCTAGATCCAGTCGATCGGCTACCAGCTCACCCCGGGGCGGCTTGTTTTTATCGCCGGTGAATACGGACAGACGCACGTTGCCGCCGGGCCAACGCAATCCGTCATCGGTCTGGAATTGCAAAGCCTGGGTAGACACCTCATAGCCCCCAGCCAGTGCTTTGCCGCCCAAGCGCCCGGTAATATCCCGCAAGGCCAGAGTTTCCAGCTTGGGATCAACCTTGACCTTGACACCACTCAGCGCCAAATCAGCTGTGACACCGGTTACCGTGCCGCGCGCCACATCTACCCAGGCGCGCAGAGCGCCTTCTCCCTGTTGCAGATCTACGCCCAGGTCAGCATAGAGGCGCAGTTGTGCCAGATCGACCTGCGAGAAGTTGGCGTAAAGCTGGCCCTCCCAATTTTTCCAGTCGCTGGCGCGGCGGCTCAAGAGGCGCTGTTTAAAAATTCCCGAAACGCTCAAACGCCCACCCCAGTGGGCAGGCGGGTTGGCATCCAGCCGCACAGAGTGGGTGCGGTGTTGGTTGCGCAGGACCCAGTCCACATCGGTCAGTGCCAAGGCCGGCACATTGCGCATCTCGTCGATCCAGGTCACGGTTCCATGGCGGATCACCAGCTCGGGCTGCGAAAAAAGCCAGTCGGCGCCACTGGTATCAGCCCCATCACCCTTGACCAATGGCAGACCCGCTACCCAGATGCGTCCGTCCGCCGAGCGACGGACTTCAAGCTCGGGACGGTCCACTGTCAATTGTTCAAGCCCCAATCCCATCAGCGAACGTGCAGACAAGGCAGCCAGCACCGAAGGCAGCTTCAAAGCCTCTCGACCCTGGGTGTCGAGCAGTCGCACGTTGTTGAGCTCCAATGAAGGAATCAGGCCGTTGGATCGCGCCGCTATTGCACCGATCCGTACCGTTACCCCTAACACGCGTGAGACTTGCTCTTCCAGCATTGGGCGGAATTCTGCGATTCGCGGCACAATCACGAAATGCAGCGCGCTCCAGACTATGAACAATGCCATCCATACTAAGGCCATCACCCAAAAAGCTGCGCGCACAAGAAACGCACCGACCCTTATTATTCGCAATGGGGTTGGGGTCAATTCAGTCATCGTAGTTGGAACAGCATGTCAGGAATTATGACCCGCAATGGATTGCCTGATCGGGCTGAGGGTTCCCGCTTTACGCAACGTATACGCCGCCGTTACGCCCGGCAATTGATGCAGCTGCCGCCAGGTGCCCCCACCAAAGAAACCATGCACGCGCTCATAGCAGCATTGCGTGCCGAGAATGCCGACACCGCAGCAGCATTGCGCACCGTGCGACAGTTGGTTGTAGAGCGCCTGGTTTGTCTGGATTGCAATGAAAAAGCAGGGTTGTCGACGATTACGGCGACCATGACCAATCTGGCCGAATGCGTACTGGATGTTGCATTCCAAGAGAGCAGCCTGATGCTCGATGCATTGCACGGTGCCCCGCAGTCTGTACAGGGCACACGAGCGGATCTGTGCATTGTGGGCATGGGCAAGCTCGGAGCGCGTGAACTCAACGTCTCCAGTGACATCGACCTGATCTATATCTACGACCAGGATGGTGAAACCGCTGGCAACGCAGAGGGGCGTGGACGCATCTCCAACCAAGAGTATTTTGGCAAACAAGTACGTGCCATCTACGCACTGGTGGGGGATACCACAGAGCACGGATTTGTTTTTCGCGTCGACCTGGCTTTGCGCCCCAACGGCAATTCGGGACCGCCGGTAGTGTCTCTGGGAGCGCTGGAAGAATATTTTCACGTGCAAGGCCGCGAATGGGAACGCTTCGCCTGGCTCAAGAGCCGCGTAGTTGCACCCAGTCAGGCCGTCCGCTCCAGTTGCGCCCAAGGCCTGCGCAGCGTGGTGTCGCCCTTTGTCTTCAGGCGTTATCTGGACTACAACGTGTTTGACGCTTTGCGCGTATTACACCGCCAGATCCGTGACCACGCGACCAAACGCAGTGCCGGCAAACCTGAACGCAGCAACGACGTCAAGCTGTCGCGCGGCGGCATCCGCGAGATCGAGTTCACCGTGCAGTTGCTTCAAGTGGTGCGGGGTGGCCAGTTTCCTGAACTGCGCACGCGCCCCACGCTCAGTGCATTGCAAAGGTTGGTTCCCGCTGGGCTGATGCCCCAAACCACGGCCGATGCGCTGGCCCGGGCCTATGTTTTTTTGCGCCAGGTCGAACACCGCATCCAGTATCTGGACGACCAGCAGACCCACATCTTGCCCACGGCAGACGAAGACCTGGAATGGATTGCAATCACGATGGGGTTTCCCAACGCCTGCGCCTTTTTGCATGAACTCGATAGCCACCGCGAACTGGTGGCCCAGGAGTTTGACGCCTTGCTGGGCGGGGCACACAAGGAATGCAAGGGTTGCGGTGGCGCCGCAGCTGCAACACCCGGTGTCAATGATTTCGACGAGTTACTGGCAGAGTTAAGCGGAAAATTCCGCGCACGTATAGTGCCATGGCGTGATCACCCAAGGGTGTTGGCGCTGCGTGAGGAATCTCGGGGTCGGCTTTCGCGCTTGGTGATGCGCACCGCCCAATGGGTTACCCAAGGCAAGGTCACCGAAGAGTCTGCCGTACATCTGGCCGACTGGATAGAGCCCCTTTTGCGCCGAGAAAGCTATCTGGCGCTGTTGCTGGAACGACCCAATGTGCATCTGCGCCTGCTGCACATGCTGGGCGCAGCACGCTGGCCCGCACGTTATTTGCTCAAGCATCCCGGCGTCATCGATGAACTGGCCGGTGACACCATGTTCGAGGAACGCTTTGACGCCAAGGACTTCGAGCGTGAGCTTGAACAGCGAAGAGCCTCTTTGCAAGGAACCGGTGAGGACGATGACGAAACCCTGCTGAACCTGTTGCGCCGCGCCCACCATGCCGAAGTTTTTCGCATTCTGGCGCGTGATGTGGAAGGCCGCATGGGTGTAGAAGAGGTCGCTGACGACTTGAGTGCGCTGGCCGACGTTGTATTACGCATAACCACACGTTGGTGCTGGGACCGCCTCAAAAACCGACACCAGAATGCGTGCGAATTCGGCATCATTGCCTATGGCAAGCTGGGTGGTAAAGAGCTGGGTTACGGCAGCGATCTGGACATCGTGTTCGTTTACGACGATGTGGACGAACGCGCGGGTGAAGTCTATGGCGCGCTGGTGCGCAAGTTGATCAACTGGTTGACCGTAAAAACCGGTGAAGGCGACTTGTATGAGATCGACACGGCACTGCGTCCCAATGGCAACTCGGGTCTTTTGGTGACCAGCTTCACTGCCTATTCAAACTATCAACAGCAGCGCGGTAGCAACACGGCTTGGACCTGGGAACACCAAGCCATGACGCGGGCTCGCTGCGTTTTGGGTGATGTAGACCTGATTGCTGGTTTTGACGCGGTACGCGCGGCGGTCATTGGCACTGAGAGGGATGCGGCGGGCCTGCTCCAGGAAATTCGCAGCATGCGTGACAAAGTGCGCGCCAGCCACCCGGTGCGCGGAACGCAGTTTGATGTCAAACATAGCCCGGGCGGCATGGTGGACATTGAATTTGCCGTGCAATTTTTGGTGTTGTCGCAAGGCTGCAAGCACCCGGAGTTGCTGGCCAATGTGGGCAACATCGCATTGCTGCAGCGCGCTGAGGCCTGCGGTTTACTGCCTGTGGGTGTTGGTGAACAGGCTGCGCAGTCCTACCGAAAGTTACGCCAGATTCAGCACCGTGCAAGACTCAACGAAGAACCCACGCAAGTAGAACTAGAGTTGGTCCTGCCAGAACGCGCGGCGGGCTTGGCGCTGTGGGAAGCAGTGTTTAACTCACTTCACTGAACGGATCTTTTTAACCAGCGCTGTTGTGGAATAGCCCGCCACAAAAGGTAGGGCCAATGCATGGCCCCCCCATGACTCCACCAAGGCAGTTTCGGGCAGCACAGCCATGTTGTAGTCCCCGCCCTTGACCAGTATTTCGGGGCGAATTTCGCCTATAAGCGCCACGGGTGTGTCTTCATCGAACCAGGTTACCAAGCTGACAGCCTCTTGGCTGGCCATGACAACGGCGCGGTCCGACTCCGTGTTGAGCGGTCGGTCGTCGCCCTTGCCCAGGCAGTGCACCGACGCGTCAGTATTCAAGGCCACGATCAAACTGCCGCCCAGCGCGCGCGCCTGCGCCAGATAGACAACATGGCCCCGATGGATGACGTCAAACACACCGTTGGTAAAGACCCAGGGCTTGGGCAGTCGGCTCAGTTGCAAAGGCAAGTCTTCGCGGTCGCAAATCTTGGTCAAAAACGCTGGGGATGTGTCATGGGATTGCATGGGCGCCATGCTATCAGGCGTGACAAGCGCTCAAGAGTTGCGTATTTGTGCCGATCTGACAATGCATAATTCTCGATAAACCATGCACCTTGTTCCTGTTAGCGTCGAATCCATACGCATCCACCAACCCCTGCCATTTCCATTGATGGACAAGAATGGGGTCCTACTAGCCAAGCGGTCTTTCATCATCGACTCGAAAGATGACTTGGCTGAAATTGCGCAGCGTGGGGGCGGTCTTTACATTGACGTCGCCGACTCCGAGGCCCACCACCGGGCTTATGTAGAGCGGCTACACACCTTGGTGCGCACGGGCAAGTCATTGGGGGAAATTGCCGATGCCAAGATCACAGGCGATCTGCTGGGCCACCGCAATGCGGAAGATGACGAGCGCCCGGATTGGCTGGACCTGCAAATCCAATCCAATGCGTTGCTTCGCGAAGGCCAATCAGGGCACTTTATGGAAAAGCTGGAGCGTTTGAACAGCCAGTTGCGCCGCCATTCGCGCAACAACCCCGATGGCACCTTGTTCGCGCTGATCCAGCTCTCCGCCACCGAAGTGCGTATGTATAGCGCCACCCACGCCATGCTGGTCAGCGTCATGTGTGGCCTGGCAGCCCGCGAAGTACTCAAGTGGAACCCAGAACAAGAGGCCTCTCTGTGTAAAGCAGCCTTGACCATGAACCTGAGCATGACGGGCCTGCAAGACCAATTGACCAAGCAGGTTGAAGCGCCGTCACCCGTGCAACGCAAGTCGATTGACGGGCACGCTGCCAAATCCGCTGACATGCTGATGGAAATGGGGGTCAGCGATGCCCTGTGGTTGGATGCTGTACGTGACCACCATACCCAAACACCTGGCCCCCTGCAGTCCCGCACCCCGGCGCAACAGCTTGCACGACTGATACAGCGCGCCGACATGTTTGCGGCTCGGCTGGCACCCCGAGCGTCTCGGGTACCGATTTCACCGGCAGCGGCGATGCAGGCCTGCTACTTTGACGAAACCCGCCAGGTGGACGAAGCCGGCGCGGCCTTGATCAAGGCCGTGGGTATTCACCAACCCGGTTCGTTTGTCCGTCTGGCGACCGACGAGATTGCGGTGGTTATCAAGCGCGGCGTCAATACCACCACGCCCAGGGTGGCGGTGTTGGTCAATCGCAGCGGTATGCCCACCATGGAACCCACGATTCGCGAAACCAGCATCCGAGATTTTCGTATCGTTGCCAGCGTGCCACACCGCGAGGTCAAGGTCCAGGTCAACCTGGAACGCCTGCTTCCGCTCACCGCAGCACCCGCGTCCGACCGCCGCCCCTGGTAGGTACCCCGGCGCGCTGCTGGCCGGTACCAGCTGCACCATCCTTCTAGCTGCCTTTATCCCCACTACAAAAGTGGGTAAAGACTTCTTTGGGCGATAAGTTACTATACAGTCACAAAACTACCAATCAGTTCAATTCGTGGATACTCTGTGACTTTTCTGTTTTTTATCGCCTCATGAAAATCGCCATCATCGGTTCCGGCATCTCCGGCCTGGGTCTGGCGCATGCTTTGCGCGGCCAAGCAGCGCTCAGCTTATTTGAAGCGGGTAGTTATTTCGGCGGGCATACCAACACGGTGGAATTGACACTGAACGGCGCCAACGGCCCCATCACCCATGGCGTAGACACGGGTTTTCTGGTCTTCAATGAGCGCACCTACCCGCAATTGATCCAACTGTTTGCCGATCTGGATGTGCCAACCGCGCGCTCAGACATGTCGTTTTCCGTTCAAGTGCCTGGGGTCCACGGACAGTCGCCACTGGAATGGAGCGGCTCTTCGTTGAACACCGTCTTCGCCCAGCGCCGCAACCTTCTCAACCCGCGATTTTTACGCATGTTGCGCGACGTCATGCGCTTCAACCAGTTGTGCACCGACATTGCGCTGCGCAATGCTGAGGCCGAGCTGATGCAACCGCTGTCCGTATTTTTGGACCAGCATCGCCTGTCGGATGAGTTCCGCGATTGGTATTTTTTGCCGATGTTGGGCTGCATCTGGAGCTGTCCCACCGACCAAATGCTGCAGTTCCCCGTGGCCACAATGATTCGCTTCTGCCACAACCATGGCCTGATCCAGGTCAGCAACCGCCCGCAATGGTGGACCGTGGCCGGTGGTGCGCGCCAATACGTAGAAAAGATCGTTGCGCAGATTCACGACAAGCGCCTCAACACACCCGTGCAACGCATCACCCGCGATGCCCAAGGCGTCACCATTCACGCCAACGGACAGACGGAACACTTCGACAAGGTGGTGCTGGCCTGCCATTCGGACCAAGCCCTGGCCCTGCTGGCCAAACCCAGCCACGCCGAGCAACAGGCACTCGGTGCCATACGCTACCAGGCCAATCGCGCGGTACTGCACACGGATACGTCCGTGCTTCCGCGTGCCCGACGCGCTTGGGCCGCTTGGAACTACCAGCGCGCAAGCCATACCGGACGCGATGCCGCGCAGGTCTGCCTGCACTACCTGATCAATATGTTGCAACCGGTGCCATTCGAGCAACCGGTGGTCGTTTCGCTGAACCCGGTGGCAGACATTGACCCGGCCCACGTACACGCCAGCTTTGACTACGCCCACCCGGTTTTTGATGTGGCAGCCATCCGCGCCCAAGGCCAGATCGATGGTCTACAAGGCCAGCAAAACACCTATTTCTGTGGCGCCTGGACCGGCTATGGCTTCCACGAAGACGGTCTCAAGTCGGGCCTCAATGTCGCACGCCGCCTGCAGGCCGAATTGCAGTTGGCGCACTAGCCGTTTGTCATCCACCATGCGCTCACCCACCCCTGCCCCAATGCTCCCATCGGTTCCGATGATTGGCTTTGGGCAGGTGCGCCATGTGCGCTTGGCGCCAGTGCGCAACGCCTTTGTGTACGGCAATTATTTTCTGATGTTGCCCATGCGTAGCTTGCAAACACAGGAAAGCACCACACTGGCCTGCAACCGCTTCGCGCCCCTGAGTTTTTACGATGCAGACCATGGCGATGGTCGTGGCCCAGACCAAGGCGGCGCTCTGGCCTGGCTGGATGC
>JBDTAG010000029.1:0-4687 GCA_039924745.1 Rhodoferax sp. | reverse complement strand
TCGATCAGATCCGTCAGTGACGCCAGTGGCGGCAAAAGAGGTTTCAGTGTTGTGACCGATTCGGCGGAGAGTTTGCCCAACTGCAACGAGATTTCATTCACCCAGTCGGCGGCGAGCACGCCGGGTCCACCGCCGTTGGTAATGATGGCAAGGCGTTTGCCCACCGGACGGTAGCGAGAAGCCAGGCATTTGGCCGCAGAAAAAAGTTCCACGAAGGAGCGTACGCGCACCGCCCCCGCACGGCGCAGGGCGGCATCAAACACATCGTCGCTGCCGACGATGGTTCCACTGTGGGTTTGCGCGGCTTCGTTGCCTGCCGCTTTGCGGCCTGCCTTGAGCACCACCACGGGTTTGGCATTGGCCGCTGAGCGCAGGGCGCTCATGAAACGTCGGGCGTTGGTTATGCCTTCCATATAGACGATGATGCTGTGGGTCTGCGCGTCGTTTGCCAGAAAATCCAGAGCTTGCGCGATGTCGACCGATGTATGCGGCCCCAATGACACCACAGACGAAAAACCAACGCCGTTGCTGCGTGCCCAATCCAGCATGGCCGAGGTCAGCGCACCAGACTGTGACACCAGGGCCAGACTGCCGCGCTGCGCCAGCGCTCCCGCAGCGGATGCGTTGAGCTGCAATTGGGGACGTTGTAGACCCAGAGAGTTGGGGCCGAGCATGTGAATGCCCTCGCGACGGGCAATCTTTTTGAGATCGGTGGCCAATTCTGCTGTGATGCCATTGGAAATGACTACGGCGGCGCGGCAAGCCATGCGTCCGGCAAGCTCCAGTGCTGCCGTTACATCGGCTGGCGGCAGCGCGATGATCGCCAAGTCGGCTTTGGCCTGAGCCAGATCGGCCAGCGTACCGCTGGTATGGATGTCCAGAAACTGTAAAGTTCCACCAAAGCGTTGCGCACGCAAGGCCTCCAGCAGTGCAACCGCCTGCGGCGTCTGGGTTGTCGGGTCATCGACTCGGCCGACAAAAACCGCAACCGATGTTGGTGCGAAAAGGGGTGTGAGGTAGTGTTTGTCCATTTGGGTTTCTCAGTCGGCTCCGATCAGCACCTTGACATGTGCGGCCACGCTGCGCGCCAAGGGGCTAAGCTCATACCCGCCCTCTAGGCTGGAGATGATGCGCCCCTTGCAGTGGCGGCGCGCAACATCCATCAGCTGCTGGGTAACCCAAGCATAGTCGGATTCCAGCAAACCCAGGTTACCCATGTCGTCTTCACGGTGACCATCGAACCCTGCGGAAATGTAGATTAATTCGGGCGCAAAAGCATCCAGCGCAGGCATCCAGCGCTCGGTGACCGCAGAACGAAATGCCTCGCCGCCAGAGCGCGATGGCAAGCCCACGTTCACCATATTGGCGCCCTTGGCGTTGTCACCGGTGAAAGGGTAAATACCTTGCTCAAAGATTGAGCACATTAGCTCGCGGTCATCGCCACGAAAAATGTCTTCACTGCCATTGCCGTGGTGCACGTCAAAGTCGATCAGCGCAACGCGTTGGATGCCGTGTTCGGCCAACGCATGGCGGATGCCTACGGCAATATTGTTGAAAAAGCAAAAGCCCATGGCAGCGCTGCGTTCGGCGTGGTGGCCCGGCGGGCGTACGCAGCAGAAGGCGGACGGCGCTTCGCCGGACAGCACCAGATCGGTGGCTTGCACCACTGCACCGGCTGCCCGCAGTGCGGCTTGGATGGTGAAGGGGTTCATTTGGGTGTCGGGGTCAACGCGGTAGTAGCCCTCTGTGGGCGAGGCGTCGATCAACTCCGCCACATACCGCGAGGAATGCGCATGCGCCAACTGCGCCAGCGTGGCCAGTGGCGCATCGTAGGGGTGCATGTAGTCCAGCAACCCTTTGGTCAGCAGCATGTCGTTGATGGCGGCCAGCCGCTGTGGACATTCCGGGTGGTCGACGCCCATCTCGTGGCGGGCGCAGTCGGCGTGGGTGATGTAGGCAGGCAGCAATTGGGTCTCCACAATGGTGGCAGGTGGACTGTGCCCGCAACCTTGCATCAGTTTAGGGTCTTACCGGTTTGGTGTCTTGACCTAGAGCAACTTGTAAGTAAAAGTGCCTCTAGCCCTCGTGGAGTATAAAAGTATTGCTATGGTAATAATAGCGATGTAGGGTAAGACTTGCTATGTACGCACATTCATTTGCGGGGCTGATGAACGGACATTCGATTCACCAGCTGAGGGCTAGCTAGATTTTGCGTCCTATTAAATACCGTGCTCCTTGTCTGTTAACTAGCCGCTGGTCGGGGTTCCTGCCTACAACCCGTGGTTGACGTATTTGTCCAATACATTGAGCAGATTCATTGGCTTGGACATTTCTTGCATCAAGCTATCCGCTACGTTGATTTCATTTGCCGTCATTTCCTTGGCGAGCATTTCACGATTTTTCGTGGCACTGTTTCCTCCCGATGGATCTTTCGCTGCAGATAAGGCAAACAGTGCGTAAGCTACAACACGGTTTTTCGGAACGCCCGAGCCGTTGCTGTAGGCGACGCCCAGGTTGGTCTGGGCATTGGCAAGCCCCTGCTCAGCGGCTTTACGGAACCATACGACTGCTTGCCGGTTATCCAGTGGCACGCCCTCGCCTCTCTGGTACATGCCACCAAGGTTGTATTGAGCTTTGACGTACCCTTGAAGTGCTGCTTTTTGATACCAGTCGACCGCTTGCGAATAATCCTGTAGCACACCTTGGCCGCTCTCATACTTGACGCCGAGGTTATATTGTGCAATTGCATTCCCCTGTTCAGCGCTCCGCTGGTACCACTCGACAGCTAATTGATATTCCTGCGGCAGGCCTTGGCCTCTATCGTAGGCGACGCCAAGGTTATATTGAGCGCCCGCATCGCCTTGCACAGCGGCCTTGCGGAACCACTCTACAGATCTTTCATAGTCTTGTGGCACGTTCTCACCGAGCGCGTACATCTCCCCAAGCGTTCCTTGAGCTCTGAAATCGCCTTGTTCCGCGGCTTTGCGAAACCAGTCGATGGATTTCTCGTGATCCAGTGGAACACCCAGGCCACTCCTGTACATGACGCCCAAGGTATATTGGGCATTTGCAAACCCCTGCTCAGCGGCCTTGCGATACCAATCTGCCGCTTGCTTGTAGTCCTGAGTGACGCCCTGGCCACTTTTGTACATTACGCCCAGGTTGTATTGAGTTAGTGCATCTCCTCTGTCTGCCAGCGGCATCCATTCTCTGAGCGCCAGAGCGTAATTTCTGGACTTATAGGCTGAGAGGCCATCTTCGAATCCAGCAAATGCGATGGTATTCAGTCCATACATCAGGACAATTGCTAGCAATTTTGATTTCATGTGCGTATTTTGAATGGTGAACATAGGTTCAGTAGGAGAGAGCCGCAAACTGCGGAGGTTGTTTCGCGCACATGTCCAGTCCGATTCAATGTACCGCATGGGTATAGCCCCAGAGGCTTCTAAATCTGCGGCTCCTACAACACTCACCATGTGGGTTTGTAATGGGCAGGGCAATGGTCCGGCTTGCACGAGATGCCGCGTTCAAACTGCCATCGATAGTTTTGATCAGTTTGTATTTACGAACGACGTTTCGGACAAAAATCGATTCTGCCAATAAACGGCGCTAGTCTTCGAGTGTTAAAAGCCCATTCGAGGTGGGTGGTGGGATTTGTGGGCGCAGGATGCAGTCGCGGTTGCTACGCAGCACACTTCCCAATCAACTTTTCAATGCATTGAAGCCCTGTCGCCAAACCAGCCGCCCGTGAGGCGAGCTGGGGAACGCAAGCCCCGCTGGCCGCCTTGCGCGAGGCATCAGTACAAGATGAATTTGAAAAATAGGCCTCTAGCCCTCGTGAAAAGGGCATAGTACGCTATCAAAATAGAAGCATTTGACTTCTGAGCAGCCCTAGATGCGTTCAAAAATCGCTGCAATACCCTGGCCGCCGCCAATGCACATGGTCACCAAGGCGTAGCGGCCCTGGATGCGTTGCAACTCGTACAAGGCCTTGACCGTGATCAGCGCGCCGGTGGCACCGATCGGGTGGCCCAGTGAAATGCCGGAGCCGTTGGGGTTGACCTTGGCCGGGTCCAGACCCAGGTCGCGCGTAACGGCACAGGCTTGGGCGGCAAAGGCTTCGTTCGCCTCGATCACATCCAAGTCGTTGACGGTCAAGCCGGCTTTCTTCAGCGCTGCCTGGGTTGCGGGCACAGGGCCAATGCCCATGTATTTAGGGTCCACACCAGCGTGTGCGTAGGCCACCAGGCGTGCCAGTGGCTTGGCACCGCGCGCTTTGGCAGCGCCAGCTTCCATCAGCACCACAGCCGCAGCAGCGTCGTTGATGCCGGATGCATTGCCGGCGGTGACCGTGCCGTTTTCCTTCAGGAAAGCGGGCTTGAGCTTGGCCATGTCAGCCAGGCTGCAGTTGGCGCGGAAATGTTCGTCGGTGGTGTAGGCCACGTCGCCCTTTTTGCTCTTGAGCATGACCGGCATGATCTGGTCCTTGAAGTAGCCCGCCTCTGTGGCGCGCTGGGCACGGTTGTGGCTCTCGACCGCAATCGCATCTTGCTCTTCGCGGCTAATGCCCCACTTGGCGGCAATGTTCTCGGCGGTAACGCCCATGTGGATGGTGTGGAACGGGTCGTGCAGCGCACCGATCATCATGTCCACCATCTTGGTGTCACCCATGCGGGCGCCCCAGCGC
>JBDTAG010000028.1:0-13095 GCA_039924745.1 Rhodoferax sp. | reverse complement strand
AGACGGTTGTCAGCACCAGCATGATTGATCGCGTAGCGGCAAGGCTGGGGCGCAAGCTCTATGAAGTACCAGTAGGCTTTAAATGGTTCTCGGCCGGACTACTTGAGGGATCGCTTGGCTTCGGTGGCGAGGAGAGCGCGGGTGCCAGCTTCTTGCGCCGCGACGGTAAGGTCTGGACTACCGACAAGGACGGTCTGGTACCCGCGCTGTTGGCAGCCGAGATGACGGCACGCCGTGGGCACGATCCTGCGCAGGTCTATGCGGACTTGGTACAAAAACTGGGCGAACCTGTCGCCGACCGCGTAGAGGCACCAGCCACTGCAGCACAAAAGAAGCAGCTTAGCGCCCTCAAGGCAGCAGGCATAACGGATCGCGAACTTGCAGGCGAAGCGATCACGTCGGTACTTGACAGTGCCCCCGGCAACAATGCAGCCATCGGCGGCGTCAAAGTCATCACCGAAAACGGTTGGTTTGCTGCGCGGCCGTCGGGCACCGAAGACATCTACAAAATCTATGCCGAAAGTTTCAAGGGTGATGATCACCTTCAACACATCCTGAAAGAAGCACAGGCCATCGTCGATAAGGCGATCGCTTCACCGTGACGGCAGATCCAACAGACGAGGCTATGCTCGACCGCTTGCAGCGAGACGCGTTCAACTACTTTCTAAAGACGTACAACCCGCGCAATGGGTTGGTCGCAGACACGAACCGAGAGGGGGCGCCATGCAGCATTGCGGTGGTCGGTTTCGCCCTGTCCGCTTACCCGGTAGGCGTTGAACGCGGTTGGATAGAGCGCACCGATGCCGTGCACCGCACGCTCACTGCACTGCGGTTTTTTATGGCGAGCGACCAGTCCGGCAGTGTCCACGCGACGGGTTACCGAGGTTTTTACTTCCACTTTCTTGACATGAACCTCGGCACGCGCGTCTGGCTCTCGGAAGTCTCGCTTATTGACACGGGTATCCTTTTAGCGGGCGTCTTGACTGCTGCGACATATTTTGACGCCGACACCCCTGAGGAGCGTGAACTGCGACAGTTGGCCGACGCCCTGTACCGGCGTGTGGACTGGCGATGGTCGCAGCGCGAAACAGGTGCTGTCACCCACGGCTGGAAGCCAGAGTGCGGTTTCCTTAACTATGGTTGGGAAGGCTACAGCGAGGCGATTCTGCTGTACGCATTGGGATTGGGGTCTCCGAGCCATCCACTCACAGACCAAAGCTTCTCCGCATGGTCTTCTACCTACCAATGGGAAAACTTGTACGGGTACGACTATTTGTATGCGGGCCCACTCTTTATCCATCAGTTCTCGCACGCCTGGATCGATTTTCGCGGTATCCGCGATACCTTCATGCGTGAGAAAAACTGTGACTACTTTGAAAATAGTCGGCGCGCCACCTATGTGCAGCGTGAATATGCCATGCGCAACCCTGGCAGCTTTACAGGATATAGCGCAAGCTCTTGGGGTCTATCTGCCGGCGACGGTCCGCAAGCGGAGACGCGCACCATCGCCGGGCGGCAGCAATCATTTTATGGCTATGCTGCGCGCGGAGTCCCCTATGGACCAGACGACGGCACGATCTGTGGCTCCGCAGTTTTATCATCGCTAGTCTTTGCGCCTGAATTAGTATTGCCCGCATTGCGTACCTTGGAATCGCGCTTCAGCCCTGACGGAATTTCAGTCGTGCGCGCAAGCGGCTTCAATCCAACGGTCGCCGAGGCAGGGCCCATTGGCTGGATCTCTCAAGGTGAGTTTGGTCTTGACCAAGGCATGATCGTAATCATGATCGAAAATTTCCGTACGGGGTTACTTTGGCGGCTTGGTCGCGCCAACCCCTTCGTGCAAACAGGTTTGCGACGCGCAGGCTTCAAAGGTGGCTGGCTGTAGTCGGCCAATCACGGAATTGTCTATGCCCCAATCTCCTTCAGTACAACACCTTCCGTGCATCGGGGTTGACGACCATGAACTCTGTCTCAACGGCCGCCCGGCGAACTGGCGCAACCCGCAACCAATCGCTCCTTACCATCTGCTTGTCATAGGCGCAGGGCCAGCCGGAATGGCAGCCGCCCGTGCGGCAGCTGCGCTCGGTGCGCGTGTTGCGCTCATCGAAAGTCATCTCTTGGGTGGTGTCTCGTTGAATTACGGCTGTATACCGTCTCAGGCACTCATCCGGACGTCGCGCCTGTATGCAGAAATGCGCAACGCTACGATCTATGGCGCCCGCGCGCCGCAAACCGTCGAGGTCGATTTTCCTTTGGCGATGGAACGCATGCGACGCGTCCGTGCCCGGGCTGGGCGGGTTGATTCCGCACAACGGGTTGCAGATGCTGGAATCGACCTCTTCTTCGGTATAGCCCGATTTGTCAGCGGTGACGCCGTCGATGTCGATGGGCAACGCCTGCGCTTCAAAAAGGCAATGGTTGCCACTGGAACTCGGTCGTTGCTGCCGACCATTCCCGGCCTTGACGAAGTCGGCTACTTGACGAATGAGACTTTGTTTGACCTCACTGCGCTTCCCAAAAGCCTACTGGTGATTGGTGGGGGGCCGGTAGGCTGTCAGGTTGCACAGGCAATGTGCAGATTCGGCTGCCGTACCATCATCGTTCATTCAGAACCACTGTTTCTCCCGAAGGAAGAGCGTGATGCCGCTCAACTGCTGGCTGACTCTTTGGCACGAGACGGCGTAGAAATCCATCTCAACACCAAGGCAGTCAGCGTACGTACTGAAAACGGCGAGAAAGTTATCGAGACGATCAACGATGGCAATATTGCCACAATAAAGGTTGAACAAATCCTCACTGGTATCGGCCGCATTCCAGCACTCTCGGGTCTGAACCTTGAAGCCGCTGGAGTCTCGTACGATCCCGACACGGGCATCATCGTTGACGACTTCTTGCGCACTTCGAACCGACGCATTTTCGCCGCTGGCGATGTCTGTCTCGAACACCAGTACACCGATACAGCTGAAGCATCGGCACGCATCGTCGTACGCAATGCACTATGTTTTGGTCGCGAACGCATGAGTGCGCTGAAGATTCCGTGGTGCACCTATACAGACCCCGAAATCGCCCATGTGGGCCTCTACGTGCGACAAGCCCGAGAACGGGGCATTCCAGTGAAGACGTTCACGGTGCCTATGCACGATGTTGATCGCGCACTGACCGACGGCGAGGAAAACGGCTTCGTGAAGATCCACATACGCGACGGCAGCGATGAAATTTTGGGCGCAACGGTGGTCGCTCGCCACGCTGGCGAGATGATCAACGACCTGTCACTGGCGATGGTTGCCGGTATAGGCTTGGAAACCATCGCGCAGGTCATCCATGCGTACCCGACCCAGGCCGAAGGAATCAAAAAAGCTGCAACGGCCTTTACCCAGTCACCCGCATCACCCTGGATAAGGTGGCTGCGGCGTATCTGGTTTAAGCGTTGAAGATTATCCGCAACTGCCCATATGGCCACACTGGGTGCAGTAGTCACAACCGTCTTTGCGAATAACCGCATGGGCGCCGCACTCACTGCATTTCTTTCCTGCCATTGCGGGCAAAGGGGCTGTGGCCAAGGCACTTTCCTGTTGCGGTAGCAAAGTGTCTGATTCACCCTGCGCGTCGCTCGCGCGGCGGTTGTAGTTGTTGGTCAACGTGCGGTTACGCTGCGCCTGAATATTCTGGATGGCAAAGGCCATGGCGGCAACTTCAGAGTCATGCCACATCGGTACTTGTGTGCCATCGTCTTTCTGATGGGTACCCAAGCGGACGGGGCCGCGGTCCCAGGCTACCTTGCGCATATCGCTCAGTGCGCGTTCCAAAAAGCCGCCGCGTGCGGCCAACGACAACAGGCGCATGCTGGAGGTGATCCATTGTTGCGACTCACCGCTCTGGCCCACAGGCATGAAAAATTCAATAGCACGGTCTACTGTTCCACCGTTGGGCAATGGCATCGGCAGAAAAGACACCAGCAAATACAAGGTTTTATGGCCTTCCTGGGTCCAGTAGTCCACCTTTTCTGCGACCGCGGAAAGCGCGCCTTTGGGTCGGCGTTCGATCACAGTCCGCATCGGGTCCACCACGGACGCGGGTGCGGCAGGTGTAACGGGGACGGTAGTCGTTTCAGGTGAAGTCACATGCAACACCGATCCCAGAATTGCATTGGGACGGTAAGTTGCCAAGCCTTTCAGACGCGCATTCCAAGCCTGTTGGTACAGGTTTTTAAAGTCGTCGTAGGGATAGTCAGCCGGAACATTGACCGTCTTGGATATCGCCGTATCAACGAAGGGCTGCACCGCCTCCATCATCGCGATGTGGTCGGTAGCAGACATCTCAAGTGCCGACACAAAGTAATCCGGCAGCTTATTCACATCTCCACCGAGCTCGTGGTACAGGCGCCAAGCGTGGTCTTCCACCGAATATTCAGTAAAGCTGCCGTCTCCCTCGCGTTTTTTGCGTTTGTACATCCATGAAAATGGTGGCTCAATGCCGTTTGACGCGTTGTCGGCAAAGGCTAGGCTGACGGTGCCGGTAGGCGCGATTGACAGCAAATGGCTATTGCGGATACCGTGTTTGCGGATGGACTTTTGCAATGCAGCAGGCAGGCGACTGGCAAAGGTGCCTGCGCCCAGATATCCGTCTGCATCGAACTTTGGGAACGCGCCCTTCTCTTGAGCCAGCGCAACAGATGCGGTGTATGCAGCATCGCGCATGCTGGTGGCGATGCGTGTCGCCATCTCGCGACCTTCACCCTTGTCATAGCGCAGGCACAGCATGGCCAGCGTGTTACCCATACCGGTAAATCCCACGCCAATTCGACGTTTGTCCGCGGATTCCTCACGCTGTTGCGGCAGTGGCCAGAAGGTCACGTCCAGCACGTTGTCCAACGCGCGCACTTGAATTGCCACCGATTTCTCGAAAGCTTCGAAGTCAAACGCTGCAACACCGGCAAAGCCAAAGGGATGGCGAACAAACCGCGTCAAGATGATGGGGCCTAGGTCGCAACATCCGTAGGATGGCAGTGGCTGTTCACCACAAGGATTGGTCGCCGCTATCGACTCGCAGTAGCGCAGATTGTTGTCTTGGTTAATGTGATCCAAGAACAAAATACCCGGCTCGGCAAAGTCGTAGGTTGAACGCATTACCGTGTCCCACAATTCACGGGCCTTCAGGGTCTGGTAGACCCATTTGCCGTCGGCACGCTTGAAGGCCCCTTTTTCCAATAGACCATTGCCAGGTTTGGCGGGATGCACCAACTCCCAAGATTGGTCAGCAATCAACGCTTCCATAAAGGTATCGGTCATACCCACCGATACATTGAAGTTGTTCCAGCGGCCTGGGGTGCGCTTGGCGGTAATGAATTCCATCACATCAGGATGGTCTACCCGTAATACGCCCATTTGCGCGCCCCGGCGCGCTCCTGCGCTCTCCACCGTGGAACATGACTGATCAAACACATTGATGTAGCTACACGGACCAGATGCCATCGATGCAGTCCCTTTGACTGCTGCACCACGGGGCCGGATGCGCGAGAAGTCGTAACCCACACCACCGCCTCGGCGCATAGTCTCGGCTGCTTCGCGCAGGGCTTCGTAAATACCAGGGTAGCCATCGGCATCCATGCCCTGAATGCAATCGCCGACAGGCTGCACGAAGCAATTGATCAGTGTGGCCTGTATATCAGTGCCGGCCGCACTCATGATGCGCCCCGCCCCAATCGCACCTGCGTACAAATTTTCCAAGAAGATAGCCTCGTACTTGGCACGGATCTCTTCCTTTTCGACGGAGGCCAGAGCTCTCGCTACACGGGCGAACAGGTCTTCGATACCACTTTCGCCGGGTTTAAGGTATTTCTCTGCCAGCACGTCGTGGCTGATCGGCTGAATCACAATGGAATTTTGTGTGGAACTGATGGGGTCGCGTTTCATATTGTTATCTCCTGTGGAACGTGCCACGGGTGAAGCCAACGGGATGGCCTGAGCACCAGATGCGGCACCACGCTTTGCGCGCGATTGGGAGCCGATTTTGGCAGGTGTTTGGTTCGATTTGAAGCACGCGCAGCTACCTTGGATACTTGATTAATTTCACATTGAAAAAAATAGCATCTAGCCCCCGGACCTATTGGTCCGGCCGCTATGTTTCTCGTAGCTAGTATTTTTGCTTTTATTTGTCTACTGTGGCCTTAGTCACCCAGCGCACAGATATTTGCTACTACACCATTGAAAATAGTAACTGCAGTACTAGGTTGAAGTTCATGGATTCCCAAGCAATCAGCCTTTTTGATCGGGGACATTGAACTTCTCTATTAGCACTCACTCATACAGAGTGCTAATATTGACATCAAGATTTAAGAGGTTCAAATATGACATTCCAATTGGGACATGCAACAACAGCCGTTTCACTGGCCAATCCTTGGTCGGTTGTTCCATCGCTGGGCAATCTGGATGCCTATATTTCAGCAGCTAACCGCCTGCCCATGCTCACGCTCGAAGAAGAGCAGGAGTTTTCGAGAAAGTTTAAGAATGACAATGATCTTGAAGCTGCCGGTAAGTTAGTACTCTCTCACTTACGCTTGGTGGTTTCGGTTTCGCGCCAATACTTGGGTTATGGACTACCCCACGGTGACCTCATTCAAGAAGGCAATGTGGGCTTGATGAAGGCTGTCAAACGCTTTGACCCAGACCAAGGCGTACGTTTGGTAAGCTACGCCCTACACTGGATCAAAGCTGAAATTCACGAGTACATCCTGAAAAATTGGCGTATGGTCAAAGTCGCTACCACCAAGGCCCAACGCAAATTGTTCTTCAATTTGCGTTCCATGAAGCAGCGCTACAAAAGCGACGATGCTGCGGCCGACTTGGGTACACACCGCGACACGCTCAATCCAGAACAGATCGAAGCGATGGCCCGTGAACTGAAGGTAAAGCCTGAAGAAGTCGTCGAGATGGAAACCCGAATGTCGGGAGGTGATGTGTTGCTGGACCCAAGTCCTTCGGACGATGGTGAGGACGCGTTTGGACCTATCGCCTACCTGACCGACACCAACCACGAACCTATCGCCATGATCGAGGCCCACCAACGCGACCTACTAGCCACTGACGGCATTGCAGCTGCGCTGGAAGGCTTGGATGATCGCAGCCGCCGCATCGTCGAAGAGCGCTGGTTAAAAGTCAATGACGACAACTCAGGTGGCATGACCTTGCACGAATTGGCTGCTGAATATGGTGTGAGTGCCGAGCGTATTCGCCAAATTGAAGTGGCGGCGATGAAAAAGATGAAAGTATCACTGGCCGAATACGCCTGATAGTTAAGACATCCCACAGAGAGCTCCTGAAGGTCGCTACCGTCAGGGGCTTTTTTGTTGAAAGAGAACTTGTCGGTGCCACGCATAACCCATGCGTCTGTGCGCTGAAATACACAGTGCAAATACACTTGAACAACACCACACAAACCAGCATATTGCCTCCGATTGGCAGTAATATGTACTCATAGCAAGTGAGGCCATCTCGCCTAGCTTTGCCTAGTTTGTAGTGGTATTGGTTTCATGCATCTCCTCAAAACTTATATCGTTGAAGATAGCAAGGTCATACGCGACAGTTTAATTGCCGCGCTGGAAGAAATAGCCCCAATCGAAGTTGTTGGCATTTCAGAAGACGAAGTGAATGCTGTGCGCTGGCTCGGCGAGCCCGGCAATACAGCGGATCTGGTCATCGTTGACATTTTCCTCAAGCTAGGATCGGGTTTGGGCGTGCTCAAAGCAGCCCAGCGCGCAGTGCCACGGCGCACTATGGTGGTTTTGAGTAACCATGCCACACCGGAAATACGCCGTAGATGCGCAGAATTGGGTGCCAACAAGGTTTTCGACAAGTCAAACGAATTGGAAGCACTCATGCTCTATTGCGAACGCTTGGCCGCTGGCGAGGCGGGCAACACCGTATGCGGTGAACTCAACTAAGCGAGCCTATTGAATTAGCCCATTTTTCAATGCGTAGTAGGTCAGATCACTATTGGACGCTAGGCCCAACTTTTCCATGATGCGTGCCCGGTATGTGCTCACAGTTTTGATGCTCAATGCCATGTGTTCGGCAATATTCCCAACGGCTTCGCCGGCCGCCAGCCGTAAAAAAACCTGCAATTCGCGTTGCGATAATTTTTGATGTGCAGGTTTCTCCAAGTCCCCACCACCTGTCAATGCATCGGCCAACTGCTCGGCGACTGCGGGACTAATATATTTACGGCCCCGGTGCACGGTGCGTATGGCATCCACAATGTTGTCGGGATCACAGTCTTTTCCGAGGTACCCGCTCGCACCTTGTTGCAACAAAGCAGTGGCGTAATGCGTTTCAGGCAACGCACTCAAAATCAACACCGGCAGGTCAGGCGCGCGTGCCTTAATAGCCACCAGGGCTTCGACACCACCCTGGTCGCCCATGGAAAGGTCCATCACAATAACATCGACTCCACCCGCGCGCGCAATATCCAGCGCCTCGCGGCCATTTGCGGCTTCTGCGACGACCGACAAATCAACATGGTCGGCGAAGAACTGTCGAAGTCCTGCGCGCACAATGGCATGATCGTCAACGATCGCAATACGAATCATGGTGTTGTGCACTTTCTACCCTAAATAATTTTGCATTCTAGGCTAGCCCATGCCCACTCCGCAGCCCTTATTCACGAAGCGAAAGCCATTGGCGATCTTGCTGTTTTTGCTTGCGTCCATCACGATGGTTTTCATTACGGAAGACTCAAATCGGCGCGCATCCGTTTTACTTCAAAGGCTGGGCGCGATTGCCGATAACCGGCTTCATTTGTATGATTTGACCAAAGCGGTATTGGATGCCGAGTCTGGTCAAAGGGGCTATCTGTTGACGGGCCGCGAGGAATACCTAGAGCCCTACAAAGTGGCGCTCAAAAACATAGCGACTGCCTTCACACAATTGGACACAGCGTATAGCAGTGAACCACGTTCTGCAAAACTCCTTCAAAAACTGCATGCGCTGACTGACACCAAATTATCAGAGCTCGCCATAGCAGTCCAAATGCAAAAAGAGGGCAAGCAGCAAACCGGCAAGGACTTCACCCTCAGTGGCTTTGGACAGGAATATATGGAGGGCATTCGCTCAACCGGTTCGGAGTTGTTGGCGGTGGAGTCTGAACGACTTGCGACGAGTCAGCGCGAAGTTTCCGATATCTTGTTGTTCAGCCGCGTCGGTGTGGCACTGTTGACCGCACTCAGTCTCCTACTGGTTTTATTGAACATGCGGCACAACCTTGCATTCAAGGCCGCGCAAGAAAAGCACCATTTGGCGATGCAGGCAGAACAGGAGCATTTGCAAGACGAAGTGTCTCGGCGTACGGTTCAGTTGGTGGAACTCAACAACCATCTGCAAACCGCACGCGAAGACGAGCGCCACCGCATCGCCCGGGACTTGCATGACGAACTGGGCGCCTTGCTCACCGCAGCCAAACTGGATGTTGCCCGTATTCGATCGCGCCTGGGTACAGCTTCACCTGAAGCGTTGGAACGCATCAACCATCTAGTGGTCACCCTTAATGCTGGCATCGCCATGAAGCGGCGGATCATTGAAGACTTGTGGCCGTCTGCATTGAGTAATCTTGGACTCGTGGCTACTTTGGAGATTTTGGCGCGTGAGTTCTCCAAATCGGCAGGCATACCGGTGCATTGCACGCTCCAGTCTGTTCACTTGACGCCCAATGCTCAGCTGGTCATTTACCGCCTGGTACAAGAAGCAACGACCAACATAGGGAAATATGCCAAAGCCAACAACGTTTGGCTAAATCTTGAAGTCCTGAACGGTCGCGTTGAAATGACTGTGCGCGATGATGGCATTGGTTTTGATACAAACCAAATTGGTACCAAAGCACACGGTCTTTTAGGTATGCGGTTTCGGGTTGAGGCCGAGTCGGGTTCGCTGGATCTGGTGTCCAAGCCGGGCCAGGGCACACTTGTACGCGCTGCGCTGCCGGGGTCTATCGCTGAAGCCGCTTGACCGCAGTGAAGCTTACGCGGTCAATGTGGCAATTGGGTGCGGGTCTAGACCCGCAAACCCTTTGAGCACGTCATTCATTTAAGCAGCAAGCGAATATCTTCTGTGAGGGGCTTTGGGCCACTACCGTAACGGGTAAACAAGCGCAATTGGCCCTTGGTGTCATACACGTAACTACCCGCTGAATGGTCCATGCTATAGCTGGTAGGCGTTTTACCCTCTACCTTTTTGTAATAGATTTTGTAGTCTTTGGCCAGTGCTGCCAGTTTGTCGGGTGTGGTGTACAGCGCCAAGAATGTTGGGTCGAAATTTGCCATGTAGCTCTTTAGCAGCGCTGGCGTGTCACGCTCGGGATCTATGGTCACAAACAGTCCTTGCAGTTTGTCGCCATCTTTGCCCAGCGCCTTCTTGACTTCAGCCAACTCGGACATGCTGGTAGGGCAAACATCCGGGCATTGCGTGTATCCAAAGAACATGACGACAATTTTGCCAGCAAAGTCTTGCAGGTGGCGAACCTGGCCATTCTGGTCGGTTAGTTCAAAGCCCTTGGCATAGTCAGCGCCTGTGACGTCAATCGAAGAAAACACGGGCTGCTGTGGCGAACATGCAGAAATTAGGCCTGTAGCCCCCGCGAACATTAAACAAGTTGCTATTAATTTTATAGTATTGCGCTTCATATGCACTTCTTGTGTTTAGAAAATGTAGTGGTCAATCAATAGGGCCGCAAACAGGACGCTGAGGTGAATCAGCGAAAACCTGAATGTCTTGCGTGCTAACGCATCGGAGTAATCGCGCCATAACCACCAGGCGTGCAAGCAAAATCCGAATCCCAGCAGAACGGCCGTCACCAGATACAGCCAACTACTCATGCCATATACAAATGGCAGTAAACAAGCTGCAAACAGCACAAATGTGTAGAGCAAAATCTGCAGGCGCGTAAATTCGCTCCCATGGGTTACCGGCAACATAGGCAGACCCGACTTACGGTAGTCCTCCACGCGGTACAAGGCCAGAGCCCAAAAGTGCGGTGGAGTCCAAAGGAAAATGATCAAAAACAAAATCATCGCCTCAGGTCCGACACTGCCTGTCATAGCTGCCCAGCCCAGTACGGGTGGCATGGCGCCCGATGCGCCCCCAATGACAATATTCTGTGGAGTCAGTGGCTTCAAAATCACAGTGTAGATAACCGCGTAACCTACGAACGTTGCAAAGGTCAACCACATTGTCAGTGGATTGACCCAGAAATACAGCAGCGCCGAGCCGCTCACACACAGCACCGCAGAAAACAACAGTGTCTGGGTATTGCTCAGTTCTCCACGGGCTGTGGGTCGCCAAGCCGTACGTTTCATCTTGGCGTCAATACCCTGCTCGACGATGCAATTGAAGGCTGCGGCTGCAGCAGCCACCAGCCACACGCCCAGACAAGCGATGGCAGCTAAACCAACCTGTGCCATCGATGGCACACCAGGTACTGCCAATACCATTCCTATCAACGCACAAAAAACGATGAGTTGGATCACTCTGGGCTTGGTCAGTGCATAGAACTGACGGAAGACCGACTGCTGGGTCTTAATACTAGTGGCGGTCATGCAAGCAGTCTGGAAGGAGTTGCTCCGCTGGGCACAGCAGAGATTGAAGTGGAAGGAAGAGGCTGGATGGCAACCAATAGGCGAACCAACACGATAACAAGCGCGCCAGCGCCACCCGTATGCATCACCGCTGCGACCAGCGGCCATCCCAGCACCACATTGCTGAGCCCAGTGGCGAATTGCAGCGCCAGCAACGCCGCCAGTGCACGTCCGTGCTGGCGCATTGGTTGACGCCTGAACAGGTAATATGCCAATGCCGAAAGCAAAGCCAGTGTCACGCCGGCCAGCGTACGATGCAAGAAATGAATGGCAGTAAGCCCCTGGAAGCTGATGTGCGAGCCATCGCGCAAATACCCCAACGGTCTCCAAATTTCAAAACCGTGCTTAAAGTCCATTTGAGGTAACCAACTCCCTTGGCACATCGGAAATTCGCTGCAAGCCAGTACCGCATAGTTACTGCTCACCCATGCGCCTGAAACCGCCTGCATTGCCAGCAGTAACAAAGCTAAAACAGTCCAAACACGCAGTGAAGAAGGTACATGTGTCGCGGGCTGCGGTGAGGTCAGGTTTTCGCGTGACAGTAAACCGGCTTGAACGGTAAAAAGCCCCAGCAACACATACCCGCCCATCAAGTGCAACGACACGATAGCGGGGAACAGCTTCATGGTTACCGTAAGGGCACCAAAAGCGCCTTGTATACAAACCCAAACTACCGTCATCGTTGCCCACCATGGGCTCGTCACTCGGCGTGCATCTCGTGGTTTGCGTCGCATCCAGGCAAAAACCGCCAACGCAACCGCCAAGGCCCCAACACCTGTCGCCAAGTATCGGTGCACCATCTCGACCCAAGCCTTGCCCGGAGTGACCGGGCCCGTTGGCATCGCCTGCTGTGCAACTGCAATGTGATCACTGGCGCCAATTGGGCTGGCATTGCCATAGCAACCGGGCCAGTCGGGGCAACCCAGACCGCTATCGGTCAAACGGGTGAACGCCCCAAAAAGCACTAAGTCGAATGTCAAAAACAAGGTCACCAGTGTCAATGCATGCATGCGCCCCAAAGGACTTGCACGTCGCGTGCGTAAATACACCATTAACAGTGGCCCAGATGCCAACAATGCGCCGATCAATATGACGCGCAGTGCAGGCGAGAGGTCGTACAAAACGGCTTGCATAGACAATTCTCGATTCGACTCAGCGCCCAGGCTCGTCCCAATTGGCTGCAGCCCGCATCAGGCGGTCCAAGTCGCCCTTTACCTTGTGTGCAGCTTCATTGTCCAGTTTGGCTGGGAAGCGCATCATCCAGTTGCCCAATGGGTCAACCAAGTACAAATGCTCCTCAAGCGCGTGACCAGCTTGGGGCTCAAGCCATTTTGATAATGCAGACGGTGGCACACGGATGACCGTGGCCTCCTTGAGTGCCGGCAACAAGGCTGATGCTACTGGCGCGTCGTCATTTACTAACCAGACCCAGTCCAGGCGGTCTTTTTCTTTACCCAAACCTTCACGCAATTGGC